>CAVIYT010000153.1:0-8875 GCA_963646925.1 Paludibacteraceae bacterium | reverse complement strand
ATTAAAAAGAAAGGAGCTGCTTTTATGACAAATTATATCCCAACGCCCACTGTCAGTGAAATTCTAATTGAAGAATTCATGAAACCTTACGGCATCTCCGCCTACCGCCTTGCCCAGGATATCCATGTCCCTGTTTCCAGGATCCAGGACATCCTGCATGACCGGCGTAAGATCACCGCGGACACTTCACTCCGTCTCGCCAAATATTTCGGTGTGTCCGATAAATATTTCCTGGATATTCAGACGGATATTGATATCAGAAATCTGAAGCTTTCTGAACAGACCGAGCTCGATTCTATTCCCGTCTGCCCAGCTATGGTCTAATTCAACTTATCATGTTTCTATATATTCCACCGTGAAAAAGGCGCAGCAGTCACCACAACTGTTGCGCCTTAAAAGTTTTAACATCCAACGATCTTCATCTCTTTTAAACTCCGCACCCCAATTCCAGCTTCATCTCCAACTGCCAGATACCCATCTGTCAACACATGACATGTGTCTGCCATATCCGTCTGGGTCGCATAGCAGGTAATGTCATTTGACATCGTGGCTGCGGGAAGTGATGACGCGAGGTGGAGGCAGACGGCTCCATTGATCTGAGTGTCGTATGTGCTGGTCACTACACAGCGAATTCCCGCCGATGCCGCAATTTCTGAAATCGTGACAGCATTCTGGATTCCTCCAGTTTTGACAAGCTTCAATACGAACACATCTGCCGCCCGCTCATACGCGTACTGAACTGCATCCTGGATCGTATTGACCGCCTCGTCGACCCCGATCATGACCCCGGTATCCCGTTTCAGCTGCTTCGTTCCATTGAAATCATGCTTATCTAGCAGCTGTTCATACACCTCCAGATCCAGGTCACTGGTTTTTCGTATAAACTTATATGCATCCGCATAGCTGTACCCCACATTTGCGTCCACGCGAAGCTTCATCTCATGTCCGACTGCATCCCTGACCGCACGGACCCGACGAATATCTTCTTCAACATCTGTACCGATCTTCATTTTTATGCTGTGATATCCGTTTTCCCGGTACTGGACTGCCTTTTCCACCGCCTCATCGATTCCCATGATTCCAAGATGACGGTTGATCATGACCTTCTCCCGCAGCTTTCCGCCAAACATCTGATAAAGCGGAATATTCCGCTCTTTCGCCGCAAGATCATAAAAAGCTGCCTCAAGCGCCATCTTCGCCGCGGCATGCGCCGGAAGTTTATGATTCCACCGTTCTCTGGCTTCCCACAGGTCTGCCGCGTCGATTCCTATGATCTCCGGTGCCAGTTCCTTCTCAAGTACATACTGCGCAAGCTCCGGTGTCTCACCGGTAAACTTCGGAAGCGGAGTCGCCTCGCCCCAGCCGCAGATCCCGTTTTCATCTGTGAGCTTTACGATCACATGTCCCTTTATCTGTGCCGGTCGCCAATATGCCGTTGCCAGTACGACTGTTCCTCTGTGCAGTAAAAATGCCTCTGTCGATACAACTTTTCCCATAACTCAGCGTTCCTTCCTGTCTCTTTATACAGGAAAAAGCAGGTTTCCCTGCTTTTCCCGTCACAACTGTCAGTGCCTTTTTATCCTCTGTCCTTTTTCAAATTCATACCTGCTGTCAGATACGCTCTGCCCGTTCCTGGATTTCCTTGAGACCCAGGCAGAGTCTGTTTTTCATTCTCAGATACTCGCTCTTCGCCATTGCATAGACATCCAAAGGCGTATTTTCCCTTGTGATTTCCTTGCAGCGTCCGAGTGCTCCGAAAATTCCAAATCCGTCGCCGTAATCATGCTGATACGGTGCTCTTCTGCAGTAAACCACATGAAGCAGTTTTCCAACAGTCTCCTTCAGGAAGAGATCACTGTCTTCCATGCTCTCTGCACGTTGAACTGCATGTTCCAGTGCTTTTTTCGCTCCGCTCCATGCGGTGCGGATCTCCTCGGTGTCAAACTCCGGTGCCAGTCCGGAAAGCGTCTTTTCCAATCTGCCATCCAGATCTTCCAGGAATACCGGAATATTTACAGGAATCATCTTTGAACTCTGAATATCATCCACGATCTCCAGATTGATCTTCGCGTCACGCATCATGATCTTCTCATCGAGTTTGTCGATGGTATCCTTCGGGGTATGCCACCATGGACCGCCGCTTGGGCAGTTTGACAGGCGGTTCTCCGGAAGCGGCTCATATTTTAACATGATCGTGATCGGCACATACGCGCCCCAGAAAGACTGGTCGGCGCCGCGAACCATCGGAGTGTACGCATCCGGTCTTTTTCCTGTGTACTTTTCGATCAGGTCAGCCGTGTAGGAAACACCCTCAGAACCTGATGTCCGTGCCACGATCTGGTCTGAGTTTTTGCACCCAGTCAGATCCAGATTTACATGCGCCACACAGTTCCGTCTAAGATCTGCGTAATGGCTGTCGCAATACCAGGTGGAACCGGAAAATCTTCCGTCAGAATGACCGGACCACCATGCGATCCGCACTCCGCGCTTTAGTTCCGCCCGGTGTTCATAGAGCACTCTCGCGTACTCTAAAAGGATCGCATCGCTGACCGCATTGTCCGTGATTCCCTCATACCAGGAGTCATAATGACCGGAGACGAGTACAAAGCTGTCGCTCTTTCCCTTAATGTCAACGATCACCATGGAACTTCTGCAGATCTTCGTCTCCATTTTAATCGTGATCTCAGCGTCCAGCTCTCCTGCTGCCAGCTTTTCGATCAGTGTCTCTCCATCCGCGCGTCTGATTCCCGCAGACGGAAGGAATTTCATATATGCTGCCTCATCAAAACCCGGAGTACCCCAGATCGTTCCGATATTGCTGTGATGAATATAGTCACCTTTTGTCGCACAGATATGCAGCACCGCTTTGGCTCCTGCCTCCATCGCTTTTCTGGCAAAGACACCCTTAGAGTCCCATGTCAGAACGACCTTGTCTCGAAATGCCTCAAAACGAGCTTTTTCCTGATTCTTTGTGAGCCCTTTTTCCTTGCTGAGCGCATCGTAATACAGAGTTCCATGAAGTTCTTCCGCCTCTGTGCTGTAAACGTCTCCAACCAGAGGATATTCCGCTCCATCAACTTTTGCGGATCCACTCACCGGGATGCTGAAAAATCCATCGTACTCACAGTGCTCAAACGGAATTCCATATCCGGAGAGCTTTTCTTCCAGATAGGAAACTGCCGCTTCTCCCTCTTCTGTTCCGCTGTAGCGGAATAAGTGGTTGAATTTTCCGATCGTCTCCAGCATATTTTCACGATTTAATTCTTCAAGAAGTTTTTCTCTCAACTGTCCCATCTTAGCCTCCAACTTCTATTTAAAACGGTCCATAATGGATCATCTGTGCAACGATCATTGCGATGCATGCCAGAACGACCCAGCTTGCGAATACTTTCTTCATGAATTTCATCCATGAACCATAGGAAACACCTGCTGCCATCAGGTTTGCCATCAGTGCAGAAGACATCGGAATAATATAGTTTCCAAGACCATCACCAAAGTTGAACGCAAGAACAACGGTCTGTCTTGTCATTCCGATCAGGTCTGCAACCGGAACCATAAGCGGCATAACTGCAGCTGCCTGTCCAGAACCAGACGGAATAAATACGTTGATCAGAACGTTTGCGATAAACATCATCGGTCCCTGAATAAATGCAGGGCACGCCATCAGAACATTCGCGATTGCACGCACAATTGTGTCGATAATCTTACCATCAGAAAGTACACTGGAGATCGCTGTCGCAATACCGATCATGATAGCCGCTGTCATCATCTTCGCTGCGCCTTTGCTGAAATGTCTCGCGATCTCGCTCGGCATCATGCCGCCGACAAGTCCGCCAACTACCGCAAGCCATACGAACGCAACTGCTGTCTCTGTATTGCCCCAGCCAAGCTTGATTCCGCCGTAAACCTGAATCAGGACACTTGCAAAGAATACAATCAATACAAGGATCTGACGAACTGTGATCGTTGTCTCTTTATCTACGCTTGTATCCAGTCCCTGTTTTCTCGCCTCTTCTTCTAAATCATATACCAGACTGCATTTCGGATCTTTCTTTACCCGCATTGCGTATGTAACAATAAAGTATGCATTCAGGGCAAGGAATACGGCGCAGAGAATCAAGCGATAACCAATACCGGAGAAAATCGGAAGATCCGCAAAGCCCTGTGCGATTGCTGTCGTTGCCGGAGCTACAGGTCCGATACTCTGGCTTCCGCCTGCCGCCAGAACAACGATCGCTACCGCGACCAACGCGTCATATCCGCACATTCGGCAGAAAAGAACAAGTACCGGA
The DNA here is from genome assembly GCA_963646925.1 of Paludibacteraceae bacterium. GTDB lineage: Bacteria > Bacillota > Clostridia > Lachnospirales > Lachnospiraceae > Pilosibacter. The sequence continues at coordinate 4,583 of CAVIYT010000153.1, read as the reverse complement.
ATGAAACCGATCATGCTGACCGGATTCTGGCGCATTCCATAGATACCAAATACAATGATCGTTCCAATTAACAGCATCTTTTCACTGTTTTTATACTTGTGGATCATGATATTGATCGCCGCGTCAAATGCTCCTGTCGCAAGAATTACTTCGATGGAAGCTGCACTGAAGATTGTCATCCAGATCAGACTAGATCCTGCCAGTGCTTTTACTATGTAGTTCGGAATTTTCAAGAAACTTACCGGACATTGCTCGACCCAAGTGAAAGAGGTCGCGTCAACGATCATTTTTCCTGTTGTCTCATTCTTTACTCTGGCAAATTCTCCAGCCGGAACGACATATGTCATGGCTGTTACAAGAATGACAAGCATTACCAGAATAACAAACACGTGAGGAATTTGAAATTTTTTCTTCTGACTCATACATACAACTCCTTTTCTTCTTAACTTCGCTGGTTCCTGATCAGGTTTGCTTTCGTGACTTTACTATAGCAAAATTACTTACTATTTCGCTATAAACAATGTCACATTGTAACAAATGCTACATTTTTTCTTCTTTAACACTATAAAATTGCACTTCTTGACAACTTTTTTACTCAATGATAAAATTTTTCATAACTGCATGATGTATTTAGTTTTCATTTTTCTGGCTGGAGTCCCGGCATTCAAGGAGGCGTTTAGCTTTGGAACGAGAATATTGTGTAAATTTCGAGCCATACATCAACGACGAGCTTTCCGAGCTCATAAAAACATATGGACACCGTATTGAAGTGCCCGCTAATACCTACTATATTAAACCGGGGCAAAAGCTCACAGAGATCACTTATATTGCAAGCGGCTCAACCTCCCACTCTATGTTTGGGCTCACCGGTCAGGAAAAGATCTCCTATATTCTCAGTACTGGGTGGTTTCTTGCGGAAAGTCTGTTTGCCAATGGAAAAATGTTTTCGATTGCAGAGCGCTATACATCCGCACTGACTGATCTTGTTCTATATAAAATTGATGCCAACGCATATGATATTTTAATTGAAAAAAAGGTATTCCGCGACGCCATCATCCGCAGTCTGAGCAACAAGCGGGCCTTCCTGCAGCGGGAACTTGAAAGTGTGACTCTCGAATGCGTGAAGGAGCGTTTAAAAAATTTCTTCGTTCTCCTATCTGATCCGGCTTCCAGCAAAGACCGCACCTGGTATCCGTTAAGTCATTACTACACCCATCAGGAAATTGCCTCTATTATAGGGACAAACCGTGTGACCGTGAGCCGCCTGATCAGTGAACTGGCCCGCGAAGATTTTCTCCGTGTCATCAATAAACGGGTCGAGCTCAACAGTGCACATATCGCGGATTAATTACGATCTTACTTTTTAATATCCGAAAGCAAAACAGATCTGGTATTTCCCTTTGATACCAGATCTGTTCTTTTATTTCTTATTACTTATCCTGTTTTCCCATCTCATACATCAGCGCGATCATATGCTTCACAGATGCCTTATAGTCATCCAGCTTCATATTCTCATTCGGCGCATGATGGTTTGCATTCGTATTTCCCGGTCCCACACCGACGATCGGCATATCCGGCCATGCTCGGTGGAAATAGATCGCCGGGCCGCCGCCGAGAGCTGTCGGCTCGATCACCATCGGCTTGTCATAAACTTCAGCCGCAGAATGTTCCAGCCAGTCCTTTAACGGAATATCCACACTGGTGCGGACCGGAGTATTTCCACCTCTGCGTACTACTTTTATATCTCCAAAACCATTCTTTTTCAGATGTTCCCGCAGCTGTTCCTCAACCTTATCCGGGGACTGGTTCGCAACCAGATAAAATCCGATCCGAGCGTACGCCTTATGTGGCACGATTCCTCTTGCGCCATTGTAAAGCTCGCCGGCTTCCAGACCGCAGACTGACATGGACGGCTCCATATAGATTTGTTTCTTCAGTTCCAATCCGCTGCTTCCCCGCAGGAACGAGGTAAGTCCCAGTTTTTCCAACTGTCTCTTTTCATTATATGGGAACGCATTTAGGATTTCTTCATCCTTTTTCGTTACCGGAAGAACATCATCATAAAATCCTTCGATCGTGATTCTCTCATCCGCACTTTTCAGACTTGCAAGTGCCCAGACAAGCCGCCAGGACGCACTCGGAATATAGGTGCCCATTCTGGCATGAACATCTTTTTTCGCAGTCTCCACCGACAATTCAAAGCTTACGCTTCCTCTGACGCCGAATCTCGCCCATGGTCTTCCCTCTTCATCACGGCGTCCATTTTCCCACAGGCAGACGTCCGCTTTCGATAATTCTTTAAACTTTTCCGCCTGTTCTCTGGAAAACTTTGATAAAGATGGACTGCTCGTTTCCTCATCACCCTCAAACAGGAATTTTACATCGATCGGCAGTTTCCCCTTCACCGCAAGGATCGCTTCCACCGCCTGAATTCTTGAGAGAAGCGGTCCCTTATCGTCCGACACACCTCTTCCATAAAGGACTCCGTCGCGAATCTCCGGCTGGAACGGCTCGCTGGACCATAATTCATGTTTTCCTTCTTCTACAACATCGTAGTGATTGTAGAACAGCAGCGACGGATGCTTATCCCCATCTTCTCCCGATACAGTCGCAGAAATCAGAGCGTTTCCGTTCTCCACCTTCTGAAACTCATGCGGAATTCCCACCGCATTTAACTTCTGGTCGATCCAGTTTCTCGTCTCCTCCAATCCATTCTTATCCCCCGCTACACTGCGATGAGAACATAGCTCCTTCATTTCCTCCATCATGCGGTCAAAATTCTGGTCGACATAATCAAAAATTTCTTTCATGATCGTTCCTCCCGGTCTCTTTATTTTTCCTTCATGATAGCGAAATCGAATTTTATTTTCTATATGAATTGCTACAGTGTAGCATGGGTTACATTTTTGCTTGTCTTTTACAGCATCTGACACTGGAATAAAAAGGGACAGTACCGGTGCCTGCCAGACTGTCCCTTCCCTATTTCCATTTTACTTCACATAATGAATCCTGCCCTGATCAAACCGATCCTGCTGTGTTCTCTCCTCATCCGGGTAGCCCATCGCAAAGATACCAAACGCGCGCTGTCCCTCCGGGATTCCAACGATCTTTTCTACTTCCTTCATTCGCTCTTCTCTCGGTGCCACGCCGAGCCATACGCCGCCGAGACCGATCTCATCGGCTGCAAGCCAGAGGTTTTCCATCATGATACTCATATCGATCTGGGCGAACTCCGGTAAGTCGCATTCCTCGCGGTATGCGGTCACGATCGCTACCGGGGCTTTTCCTGCCGGACCGGAGAACGGGCTGGACTCGCCGAGCTGTTTTAAGACCTCACGGTTCTGAACTACATAAAATTCCCACGGCTGTTGGTTTTTCGCTGACGGCGCTGCCATAGCCGCTTCCAGGATATAGCCGATATCTTCGTTTGATACTGCCTCATCTTTAAATTTTCGAATACTTACACGGTGAAATAAATCTGCCATTTTTAGACCCCATTTTCTTTCTTGATATATTATAATTCTCAAAAGCCATGCTATTCCACAGCTCTTTCATTCTGTTTTAAGATCTGTTCCCGCTTCCATGTTTTATCCCCGACAGTCAAACTGACAACTACCCAAATAAACCGTTTTTCAGGAACAGTTTCCATATTTAAGTTATTACTGTAATTTCTTGATCTCCAACGGAAAACTTACATCTTCTGAATCCATGTATACCACACTGATCTTCGCTCCGCTGTCTCCGCCTAAAGCATCCTCGTCCATCGGGCAGCCGTCCTTCATGAAGCCCATCTCGATTCCGTCTTCCGTCACCATCGTAAACGTACTCATCGCGTTGGCCGTTGTCGTTCCCTCCGCATAAGCGATCATCCAGTCATCATCTCCCGGCGCCACGATCACCATATTGACCTTCTCCAGGTCCATATTGTCATGGATCTCAACACCGATATAACCGATCACAACAAGACTGTCATCCGCGATCTCCGTCTCCACATCATGAATATCCGCGGTCGTGATCACATATTCCCCGCCGTCATCTGCCTTGAGCGTGAAGGTTCCCTTCTCATCATTCGTCCCCGTCACGATTCCCTGAAGCAGGTGATAGTCCGCAAGTTTTTCGTCATCCTGCGCTGCCGTCTCACTGCTCTCGGAAGACGCACTCTCCGAAGTTCCCGTCTTTTCAGCCTCGATCTCCGTCTCCACAACAACGCTCGTTTCCGCCGCTTCTTCCTTCTGGCATCCAGCCGCCAAAGCCGCGCTCATCACCACTGCTGTCATGTACAAATACGTTTTTCTCATAGCTGTCTCCTCTCTGTAAGCCGCATATCATTATACCATATTTCCTATGCCATATCAATCGAACCTCTGACGCTCATCAGCATTTCTGTGCCATTATCATACCACAGTCAAACAGCAGAAAATCCTACGATTTCATTAAAAATTATAAACCGTATTCAGCACATAATATTGCCGCCGGCACATCTTTGCCGGCGGCAGGATCAATGCTTATTCTATTGTATTCTTACTTCCTCTTAAACTCCCCATGCCCTCTCTTCTCCAGAAACGCTGTTGTCGCCTCCAGAT
>CAVIYT010000152.1:0-34827 GCA_963646925.1 Paludibacteraceae bacterium | reverse complement strand
GCCCTGTCTCTGTTTGTGCTTAGGATTTTCACAGATAATTCTGATACTGCCTTTTCTCTTAATAACCTTGCACTTCTCGCAAATCGGTTTTACTGATGATCTTACTTTCACAGTAATTCTCCTTTCCTTCGTAGTCCGCTTCCCTTTACTGCCGGAAACACACCGATTCCGTGCCATTTGGAAACGGCATTACGGGTTGCTATACCTGTATAAAAAGCACCTGAAAATGGGCATAATACAAGCGTTCCAACAAAGTTCGCTTGAGCATTATAACACTTCCTTGCAGGAAAATCAAGCATTTTTATTGGTTTTCTTCAACTTTTTTAAGCCTAATTTCAAAGATACTATTTATCTCTCCAAATGATACGTCCCTTGGATAAATCGTACGGGGACATCTCTAATGTTACCTTGTCTCCCGGAAGAATGCGGATGTAGTTCATACGCAGTTTGCCGCTGATGGTAGCTAATACCTTATGACCATTCTCAAGTTCTACCTGGAACATGGCGTTCGGCAGTTTCTCAACAACGACGCCTTCGATCTCGATTACGTCAGCCTTAGACATAAAATTTACCTCCTGTTAGGTTTCTTAATGATCTGGACATGTTTCTTATTTTTCCGGAGGACCCGGCCGTTCTCTGCAAGCAGAGAAACGTATGTTCCAAGGTCCTCCGATATGACATAGATTTTATCCTTGTCATTTCCGGCAAGTGATCTTGCCAGGAATCCCGGGGTCATTTCCATGCGGGACCTCCTATTCAAGGCCCGGGCGCAGGGAAAGGATCTCCGGCTCGCCCTCAGTGATGAGGATCGTATTCTCATAGTGAGCGGACAGGGCATGATCTGCTGTAACAACGGTCCAGTCATCGTCCATCCAGATTACATCCGGTGTTCCGGCATTGATCATCGGCTCGATGGCCAGTGTCATACCCGGCTGTAAAAGGATTCCCCTTCTCCTTGTCGCAAAGTTCGGGACTTCCGGATCTTCATGAAGGTGGGTACCAATTCCATGTCCAACCAGCTCGCGGACAACGCCATAGCCGAATTTCTCGGCATATGCCTGGATTGCCGTGGAGATATCATTCAGATGATTACCTGCTTTCGCGAATTTAATACCTTCGTAAAAGCTCTGTTTTGTGACATCCATCAGTTTCTGTGCTTCCGGGGAGACGTTTCCTACTGCCCAGGTGCGGGCTGCGTCGGAATGGTATCCCTTGTAGATCGTACCCGCGTCAAGGCTGACGATATCGCCCTCCTTTAAGATACGGTGCTTGTTCGGGATTCCATGTACGATCTCATCGTTTACGGACACGCAGATGGATGCAGGATATCCATTATAATTCTTAAAGGAAGGAATGCATCCATGGCTGCGGATCAGGCGCTCGCCCAGCTTATCGATGTCCAGTGTGGACATTCCCGGGTGAACAGCCGCATGCAGCTCCTCGTGTACCTGTGCCAGAATTTCTCCGGCTTTTCGCATCAGTTCGATCTCTCTCGGCGATTTAATTGTTACTGCCATTATTTTAAGCTCCTAAAATCTTTGTGATAGCCTCAAATACCTGTTCCATATTCTGTGTTCCGTCTACAGTGTAGAGAACGTGCTTATCCGCATAGAAGCTGATGAGCGGACGTGTCTGCTCATGGTAAACAGCGAGACGTTTTGTAACAGTCTCCGGCTTATCATCATCTCTTAAGACGAGTTCAGCGCCGCACTTATCGCAGATGCCTTCCTTCTTCGGAGCAGCATATACGATATGATAAGTCATTCCGCACTTTACGCATGCACGGCGGCCTGCCATACGGGTAACGATCTTCTCGTCCGGTACGTCAACATCGATCGCGAAATCGATTGCATCTCCCTTTTTCGCAAGAGCCTCTGTGAGTGCCTCTGCCTGCGGGATCGTACGCGGGAAACCATCGAGAATGTATCCCTCTTTGCAGTCCGGCTGGCTGATTCTGTCCATAACAAGGTCAACAGTTAGTTCGTCCGGAACAAGAAGTCCCTGGTCCATGAATGCTTTCGCCTTCTTGCCAAGCTCTGTTCCGTTCTTAATATTTGCCCGGAAAATATCTCCGGTGGAAATGTGCGGGATTCCGTACTTTTCCGCGATTCTCTGTGCCTGGGTGCCTTTTCCGGCGCCCGGTGCGCCCAACATAATGATTTTCATAATTGTAATTTCCTCCACTCGTCCTAAAAAACCGAAAAAGCGGGCGAAAAGCATCTTTCCGCCCGCTCCGATTTTCAGCACGCAGCTGCTGCTATTTCTCTATTTGATCAATCATTTAAGAATCCCTTGTAATTTCTTACAAGCATCATAGACTCCACAGCCTTGATCGTCTCGAGGATAACACCTGCGATAATGATCAGAGATGTGCCGCCGAAGGAAAGATTGCCAACGGAGAAGAGGCCGGATGCGATGATCGGGATAATGCACACGATCACCAGGCCGCAGGCTCCGATAAATACAATATAGTTTAAGATATTGTTGAGGTAGTCCGATGTTGGCTTACCTGGGCGGATGCCCGGGATGAAGCCGCCGGACTTCTTCATATTATTAGCAACTTCCAGCGGGTTAAACGTAATGGACGTATAGAAATACGCGAACAGTACGACTAATACGATATATACGAGCATACCAATTGAGTAAGCCGGAGCTTCCGGTTTAAACCAGTTGGATGAGCTCAACGCTAACAGGATCTTTCCACCGATGGTTGAATAATCAACGTGGAAGAACTGAGCGATCATAACCGGCATTGACATGAGAGAAGAAGCGAAGATGACCGGAATAACGTTTGCGGTGTTTACCTTCAACGGAATGTAGGTAGACTGTCCGCCGATCATTCTGCGGCCCTGCATCTTCTTGCTGTACTGTACCGGGATCCGGCGCTCTGCGTCATTTAAAATGAGAACAAAGACAACGATTCCAACGATAATAGCCAGTACGATGATGCATGCTACAGTTGCAACTGCAACTGATTTGCCTGCCATAAAGCGCTCATATAATGTCATCATATCCTGCGGAGTACCAGATACGATATTGATCAGAAGAACGATGGAAATACCGTTTCCTACTCCATTGTCTGTAATCCTCTCGCCAATCCACATCAGAAGAGCGGAACCTGCGGTCATAGCTGCTACGACCGTAAGGTATCCCCAGATGTTTCGGTGGTCTTCGAGAAGAAGTCCCTTTCCGCCAAGGCCAACTGCCATTGCGCAGGACTCGAAAAGAGCCAGGCCAACGGTAAGATATCTGGTGTACTCTGCAATCTTCTTTCTTCCGTCCTCGCCGTCCTTCTGCATTTCCTCAAGTTTCGGAATTGCAATGGTAAGTAACTGCACGATGATTGAAGATGTGATATACGGGGTGATACTCAGTGCGAAAATTGACATGGAGGAGAAAGAACCTCCTGTGATCGCATTGAAGAATCCCATTCCGGAGTTCTGCAGATTTGAAAAGAAATCATGCAGATAACTCGGATCAACGCCCGGTATCGGAAGACAGCAGCCGATTCGGATGACTACAAGCATCATAAAGGTGTAAAGAAGTCTGTCGCGGACTTCTTTAACCTTAAATGCTTTCTGTAAGGATTTTAACATATTAGATCACCTCGCAGGTTCCACCTACTGCCTCAATTTTAGCTTTTGCGCCTTCACTGAATGCATTGGCTTTAACGACAAGTTTCTTTGTTAACTCTCCGTTACCAAGAATCTTAACGCCGTCCTGCGGGTTTTTGATTACGCCTGCCTCCAGTAATGTCTCTACGGATACTACGGAGTCATTCTCAAATCTCTCTAATGCGCTTACATTAATTCCAACGATCTCCTTGGAGTTGATGTTTGTAAATCCTCTCTTCGGAAGACGTCTGTATAACGGCATCTGGCCGCCCTCGAAACCAGGTCTCGGTGCGCCGGAACGTGCCTTCTGGCCCTTATGTCCCTTACCAGCTGTCTTACCATTTCCAGAAGCGTGGCCACGGCCTCTTCTGAAACTATCACTATGCTTAGATCCTTCAGCAGGATGTAAATTAGATAAGTTCATCACTGCACCTCCTTACTTTATATCAATTAGATCTCTTCAACTTTAACCAGATGTCTAACATTCTGGATCATGCCTCTAACTGCACCATTATCCGGCATCTCGACAGTCTTGTGCATCTTCTTTAAACCAAGTGCTTCGATTGTCGCTCTCTGCTTCGGAACAGCGCCGATAGGGGATTTTACTAATGTGATTTTTAACTTCTCTGCCATTTTATTATCCTCCTATTAGCAAACAACGTCTTCAACAGATTTGCCGCGGTTCTTAGCAACCTCTTCCGGAGTCTTTAACTTTGTAAGACCTTCGATTGTTGCGAGAACTACGTTTGTCTTGTTGTTGGAACCTAAAGACTTTGTACGGATGTTCTTGATGCCTGCAAGCTCTACTACGGAACGAACCGGACCACCAGCGATGATACCAGTACCTTCCGGAGCTCTCTTAAGAAGTACGGAAGCGCTTCCGAACTCGCCAAGGAAGTCGTGCGGGATACTCTTGTTCTCATCCATCGAGATCTCTACAAGGTTCTTCATAGCAGCCTCTTTACCCTTACGGATAGCTTCCGGAACCTCACCTGCTTTACCAAGGCCTGCGCCTACGTGACCATTGCCGTCTCCTACTACTACCAGAGCGGAAAATCTCATGGTACGTCCACCTTTAACAGTCTTGGATACGCGCTTAATGGCAACAACTTTGTCATTTAACTCTAACTGACTTGCGTCAATGATTGTACGCTTCATGCTGTTTTCTCCTCTCTATTAGAATACGAGACCAGCCTCGCGGGCTGCATCTGCTAATGCCTGAATCTTACCCTGATAAATGAAACCGCCTCTATCGAAAACGACCTCTTTGATGCCTTTCTCGATTGCTCTCTTAGCTACTACGGTTCCGATATATGCAGCTGCATCAACTGTGTCGGTGTTCTCTAACTCTGCCTTGATCTCTTTCTCAAGAGTAGATGCAGATACTAAAGTATGTCCAACGGAATCGTCGATGATCTGAGCATACATATGATTATTGCTTCTGAACACTGCTAAACGCGGTCTCTCTGCTGTACCAGCAAAGCGATTGCGTAATCTATAGTGCTTTTTTCTGCGGATTTCGCTTCTTGACTGCTTGCTAACCATTTTTACACTCTCCTTAAATTATTTCTTACCAGTCTTACCAACTTTGCGTCTGATAACCTCATCAGCGTACTTGATACCTTTGCCCTTATACGGCTCCGGTCTTCTCTTCTCTCTGATTTCAGCTGCATACTGGCCGACTTTCTCTTTGCTGATGCCTTTAACGATGATGATGTTCTGACCCTCAAGAACAGTCTCGATACCTTCCGGATCTTCCATCTCTACCGGATGGGAGTAACCAAGGGAAAGTGTGAGCTTCTTGCCCTGCTTCTGAGCTCTGTAACCAACACCGTTTACCTCAAGCTTCTTCTCGTAGCCTTCAGTAACACCCTGGATCATGTTATGGATTAGCGTTCTTGTAAGACCGTGTAAAGATTTCATCTTCTTTAAATCGTTCGGTCTTGTTACGACGATGTGTCCATCTTCTTCTTTGATTTCCATCTCTACCGGTAAATCTCTTACCAGTGTTCCCTTCGGACCCTTAACGGTCACATTGTTGTTCTCTGCGATTGTTACAGTTACGCCTGCTGGAATCGCTACCGGCATTCTACCAATACGTGACATGCCTTTTACCTCCTACTTAGATTCTCGGAAAGTGCTTTTACACTTTCTGTTTTCAGTTTCTATGTTATATATGGTCTGAAGTTGTCTCCAGACGCACGCAAACTCCGCCCTGCCAGATCTTAAGTCCAGCTTTGCAGGCGGGGTGCGATAACATCAGTGATAAGGATGTTCCCTCAACTAAACTCAGCTTTCGCCTTGCGGCTCGGCTTCGTTAAGGTTCGGGAACGGCTTTCACACTAAATTCGTGCTTCGCCTAGCGGCTCGCGCTCATTAAGTGTTCAATGCCTACCAAACAAATGCAAGAACTTCGCCGCCGACACCAAGCTGTCTAGCCTGCTTGTCAGTGATGATGCCCTGGTTTGTGGATACGATAGCGATACCAAGTCCGCCAAGTACCTTCGGCATATCTTCCTTGCCAGCGTATACACGTAAGCCCGGCTTGGAGATCTTCTTGATTCCGGAGATGATCTTCTCGTTCTTGTCTGCGCCATACTTTAAGGAGATGCGGATTGTCTGGAATGCACCGTCCTCAACGATGTCGTATTTCTTGATGTAACCTTCTCTTACAAGGATATCAGCGATAGCTAATTTCATCTTGGAAGCCGGAACATCTACTGTATCGTGTTTAGCAGTGTTTGCGTTACGAATTCTTGTAAGCATATCTGCAATCGGATCGCTCATTGTCATGATTATATTTCCTCCTAATGGATTGTTGGTTTGTCACTGTGGTTCGCGAATCATTCGCGCTGCACAGGAGTGTTGTTCGGCCTGGGGAAAACAGGTTTTCCTTATAGGCGTTGTTACGATGTATAGGGAAGTTCTTTTCCCTGTGGTCGAAGAACGGGACCAGTCAGCTTATTTAAGCGCTTCTCTGCACGGTCAGGCGGGGGAACTCGATGTTCCCACCTGACTTCTGACGCTTTTCTAAGCAGCTATATCCTACCAGCTTGCCTTCTTTACGCCCGGGATCTCGCCCTTGTAAGCGAGCTCACGGAAGCAGATACGGCAAATGCCATATTTTCTCAGATATGCATGTGGACGACCACAGATTCTGCAGCGGTTGTATTCTCTTGTGGAGAACTTCGCCGGACGCTGCTGTTTAATCTTCATTGAAGTTTTAGCCATGGATAAATCCTCCTAATTACTTTGCAAACGGCATGTTGAATAATGTTAACAGTTCACGAGCTTCCTCGTCAGTCTTAGCGGTTGTAACGAAGATGATATCCATACCTCTAACCTTGTCAACTTTATCATATTCAATTTCCGGGAAAATTAACTGTTCCTTGATGCCGAGTGCGTAGTTACCTCTGCCGTCGAATGCGTTAGCATTAACGCCGCGGAAGTCACGTACACGCGGAAGAGCGAGGTTGATCAGACGATCAGCGAACTCGTACATCTTCTCGCCGCGAAGGGTAACTTTGCATCCAATAGCCATGCCCTCTCTGAGTTTGAAGTTTGCGACAGACTTCTTAGCCTTTGTAAGAACTGCCTTCTGACCTGTGATGATCTCAAGGTCACGAACTGCAGAGTCAAGGACTTTCGCGTTGTCTTTTGCTTCGCCTACGCCCATGTTGATAACGATCTTATCGAGCTTCGGCACTTCCATGATATTCTTATAACCAAATTTCTTGATCATTGCTTCAACGATCTCGTTCTGGTACATTTCTTTTAATCTAGCCAACTTGTGTTTCCTCCTCTCTGCTATTAGTCAATTACTTTACCGGTTGCCTTAGCAACGCGGACTTTCTTACCGTCTTTAACTTCGAAGCCAACTCTTGTAGCTTTTCCGTCAACGAACAGCATTACGTTGGAGATGTCGATCGGAGCTTCCTGATGAACAATTCCGCCGTTCTGGTTTGTCTGGCTCGGTTTGGTATGCTTTGTTACCATGTTGCAGCCTTCAACGACAACTTCGTTCTTCTTGGTGTCTACGCTCAGAACTTTACCAGTTTTATCTTTATCTTTACCTGCGATGATCTTTACCATATCATCTTTTTTGATTTTATGCATTACCTGGCACCTCCTTATAATACTTCCGGAGCCAGAGATACGATCTTCATGAACTGTTTCTCACGAAGCTCTCTTGCAACCGGCCCAAAAATACGGGTTCCTTTTGGAGTCTTGTCATCTTTGATGATAACTGCTGCGTTCTCATCAAATTTAATATAAGAACCGTCTTTACGACGTGCGCCTTTTACAGAACGAACTACAACGGCTTTGACTACATCGCCCTTCTTTACAACGCCGCCTGGTGTTGCTTCTTTAACGGAGGCTACGATTACATCACCGATGTTAGCATATCTTCTTGTAGAACCGCCCATAACGCGGATACAAAGCAGTTCTCTTGCACCTGTATTATCGGCAACCTTTAATCTGGATTCCTGCTGAATCATGCCTGATACTCCTTCCTCGAATCAATTATCTTGCTTTCTCGACGATTTCAACAAGTCTCCATCTCTTATCCTTGGATAACGGTCTTGTCTCCATCACTTTAACTGTATCGCCGATATTGCACTCATTCTTCTCATCATGAGCTTTTAACTTATATGTCTTTTTAACGATCTTTCCGATTAACGGATGTTTTACGTGGTTCTCGATAGCAACGACGATTGTCTTGTCCATCTTGTTGCTAACTACCTTACCAGTACGTGTTTTTCTAAGATTTCTTTCCACGACGGATAATCTCCTTTCAAAATCGATTTGTTACACGCATCGGCGTGTGTCATAATGACAACTAATCAACCCGCAAGTATGCCTTGGGGTTCTTCACCGATACGGGATTAGTTAGCAACTCTTGCCTTCTCTGTGATAACAGTCTGAATTCTTGCGATGTTCTTGCGAACCTCTTTGATTCTGCTTGTGTTATCTAACTGGTTGGTTGCGTTCTGGAATCTCAGGTTGAAGAGCTCCTTCTTTGCTGCAACTAATTCTTCATTTAACTCTGCAGCGGTTTTCGCTTTTAATTCTTCTACATACTTATTAGTTTTCACTGTTATCACCGCCTTCTAAATCTGCCTTGGAAGCAATTTTACACTTACACGGGAGTTTGTGCATAGCAAGACGAAGAGCTTCCTTTGCTGTTTCCTCCGGAACGCCAGCGATTTCGAACATAACACGGCCCGGTTTAACTACTGCTACCCAGTACTCAAGAGCGCCCTTACCGGAACCCATACGAGTCTCAGCCGGTTTAGCTGTTACCGGTTTGTCCGGGAAGATCTTGATCCAAACTTTACCACCACGTTTGATGTAACGAGTCATGGCAACACGGGCTGCCTCGATCTGATTAGATTTGATCCAGCACGGCTCAAGGGCAACAAGGCCATACTCACCGTTGGAGATTGTATTTCCTCTTAAAGCTTTACCGGCCATAGTTCCACGGAACTGTTTGCGGCGCTTTACTCTTTTCGGCATTAACATTATTTATCGCTCCCTTCCTTATTTCCCTTAGTCGGAAGAACCTCGCCTTTGTAGATCCAAACTTTAACGCCAAGTTTGCCGTAAGTTGTATCTGCCTCAGCGAAACCATAGTCAATATCTGCTCTTAATGTCTGAAGCGGGATTGTACCCTCGCTGTAGAACTCTGTACGTGCGATATCAGCACCGCCAAGACGTCCGCCAACAGCTGTCTTGATACCAAGAACGCCAGCCTTCATGGATCTGGACATTGTGGACTTCATAGCACGACGGAAGGAAACACGGTTCTCAAGCTGCTGAGCGATGGACTCTGCAACGAGCTGAGCTTCACGGTCCGGTCTCTTAACTTCCTTGATGTCTACAAATACTTTCTTAGCAGTCATCTTCTGAACTTCAGCTTTGACCTTCTCGATCTCAGATCCGCCCTTACCGATAACTACGCCCGGTTTTGCTGTGAAAACGATAATTTTTACTCTATCAGATGCGCGCTCGATTTCGATCTTGGAAACGCCAGCGCTGTATAATCTCTTCTTAAGGTAAGTTCTGATTTTGTGATCCTCGATGAGGTTGTCAGCGAAATCAGCTTCAGCGTACCATCTGGAATCCCAGTCTTTGATAACGCCGACTCTCATGCCGTGTGGATTAACTTTCTGTCCCATAACTGCCTCCTATTATTTCTCGTTCAGCACGATGGTGATGTGGCTCATTCTCTTTTCGATTCTGTAAGCTCTACCCTGTGCTCTCGGTTTTACTCTCTTCATAATCGGTCCCTGAGATGCGTAGCACTCCTCCACATACAGGTTCTCTGCGTTCATGCCGTTGTTGTTCTCAGCGTTTGCGATTGCAGATTTTAATAATTTCTCGATTAAGCTGGAAGCATATCTAGGATTGTAAGTTACAATACCAAGTGCTGTCTGAACATCTTTGCCTCTGATGGCATCTAATACGAAACAAGCCTTCTGAACGGATACTCTTGCGTAAGACAGCTTTGCAGACGGTCTTGTATCCTTCTGGGCATTTCTCTCTCTCTTAATCTGACTTCTATGTCCCTTAGCCATTACTGGAACCTCCTTTCAAAGCGTATCTATTATTTACGTCCGGACTTTTTCTCGTCTTTGCCGTGACCTCTGTAAGTTCTTGTAGCAACGAACTCACCAAGTTTGTGACCAACCATATCCTCTGTTACGTATACCGGTACATGCTTTCTGCCGTCATGTACTGCGATTGTATGACCAACCATCTGCGGGAAGATTGTAGAACGGCGGGACCAGGTCTTGATAACCTGTTTCTGTCCTGCCTCGTTCATAGCATCTACCTTCTTCAGTAAGCTAGCGTCTGCAAATGGTCCTTTTTTAAGTGAACGAGCCATCGTTTTACCTCCTATCGATTATGAAATCGCCTTACCATTTCTTCTTCTTACGATTAACTTGTTAGACTGTTTGTTTTTCTTTCTAGTCTTAAGACCAAGAGCAGGCTTGCCCCACGGTGTGCACGGACCCGGACGGCCGATACCAGTCTTACCTTCACCACCACCATGCGGATGGTCATTCGGGTTCATAACGGAACCACGGACTGTCGGGCGGATACCCATGTGACGTTTTCTACCTGCTTTACCAATCTTAACAAGGTTGTGGTCGCCGTTGCCTACAACACCGATTGTTGCGCGGCACTCGATCGGAACCATTCTCATCTCGCCGGACGGTAAACGAAGTGTAGCGTACTTTCCTTCTTTAGCCATTAACTGTGCAGCGTTTCCTGCGGAACGAACCATCTGGCCGCCCTTACCCGGGAAAAGCTCGATATTGTGAACCTGTGCACCAACCGGAATTAAGGATAACGGTAAGCAGTTGCCGACCTTAGCCTCTGCGTGCTCGCCGCTCATAACCTTCATGCCGTTTGTAAGACCCTGCGGTGCAAGGATGTAAGACTTCTCACCATCTGCGTAGCAGATTAATGCGATGTTAGCGCTTCTGTTCGGATCGTACTCGATACCGATTACAGTTGCCTGAATTCCATCTTTGGAATTTCTCTTGAAGTCAACCATTCTATATTTCTGTCTGTTTCCACCGCCCTGATGTCTAACGGTGATCTTACCCTGGTTGTTACGACCAGCGTTCTTCTTTAAAGAAACTACTAAGGACTTCTCCGGAGTTTTCTTTGTGATCTCGGAGAAATCAGAACCTGTCATATTTCTTCTGGAAGGTGTATATGGGTTATAGGTTTTGATTCCCATTTCTGACTCCTTTCAACGCCTTCTGGCGTTTCTATTTTTCGTATCGCGGCTTTGGTTGCCGCATAGTTTCAAAAATTACAGACCCTGGAAGATCTCGATGTCTTTGCTGTCTGCTGTGAGCTTAACGATTGCTTTCTTGGTCTTAGCAGTCTTACCAACTACCATACCACGTCTTCGGTTCTTACCGTCAGCGTTCATTGTGTTTACGCTCTCGACCTTTGTGCCCGGGAACATCTTCTCAACAGCTTCTTTGATCATGGTCTTGTTTGCTTCCGGATGTACGAGGAATGTGTACTTCTTCTCGCTCATAGCGTTCATGCTCTTCTCAGTTACAACCGGTTTGAGGATTACGTCGTAGTACTGTACGTTTGCCATTATGCGTATACCTCCTCGATAGATGCTACAGCAGCCTTAGTAGCTACTACAGTGTTGTATTTCAGAATGTCGAATACATTGATTGTGTTAACAAGGGAAGTCTTAACTTCCGGAATGTTTCTTGCAGAAAGAACTGTGTTCTGATCGTTGTCAGCAAGAACAACAAGAGCCTTGGAAACTTTGAGATTGTTCATAACAGCCTTAAAGTTCTTTGTCTTGACTTCGTCGAACTTTAACTCATCAACAACTACGAACTTATTCTCGTTTACTCTGCTTGTAAGAGCGGACTTAAGAGCAGCTCTCTTCTCTTTCTTGTTAAGAGTGATTGTGTAATCTCTCGGAGTCGGAGCGAATACCATTCCGCCGCCTGTCCACTGCGGAGATCTTGTGGAACCCTGTCTAGCATGACCTGTTCCTTTCTGTCTCCACGGCTTTCTGCCGCCACCGGAAACCTCAGAACGTGTTTTTGCTTTCTGTGTTCCCTGACGTTTATTTGCAAGCTGTGCAACAACAGCCATGTGTACGAGATGCTCGTTCACTTCAACGCCGAATACAGCGTCGTTCAGCTCGATTGTGCCAACTTCTTTACCTTCCATATTATATACGGATACGTTTGCCATTTCTGTTTCCTCCTTTCCTGTAAAAGCTTACTTGTTAGCCTTTACTGTTTCCTTTAATGTTACTAAGGACTTCTTCGGTCCCGGTACAGCGCCCTTAACAAGGATCAGGTTGTTCTCAACGTCAACCTTAACAATTTTGAGGTTCTGTGTGGTAATCTTCTTGTTACCCATCTGACCCGGCATGCCTTTACCCTTGAATACGCGGCCCGGAGTTGTTGCGGAACCATTGGAACCCTGATGACGATGGAATTTAGAACCATGAGCCATCGGTCCTCTGCTCTGTCCAAGTCTCTTAATAGCGCCCTGGAAACCTTTACCTTTGGAGATAGCAGTTGCGTCTACCTTATCGCCAGCAGCGAAGATATCAGCTTTGATTTCGTCTTTTACGTTATACTCTTCGGAATTCTCAAAACGGAACTCTCTAACGAATCTCTTGTAAGATACGCCAGCCTTGTCGAAGTGACCCTTTACCGGCTTGTTTACAAGTTTCTCTCTCTTATCAACAAAGCCAACCTGTACAGCTTTGTATCCATCGTTCTCCTCTGTCTTAACCTGTGTTACTACACACGGACCAGCCTGAAGAACAGTTACCGGAACAAGAACGCCTTCATCGTTGAAGATCTGAGTCATTCCGACTTTTGTAGCTAAAATCGCTTTCTTCATTTTTTTACCTCCTGTTACTAATCTACAGCGGAACGCAAAACAGAATTTTCTGTGCGTTCATCCTAGAGCAGCCCAACATAGGTGGAACACTATGACATTACGGTTTGTAATGATGTTGATTCCCTTTCAGGATGAGTAGTGTTGCTTTTATATCAGAACCATTCAGGATTTCTAATTTCATGTCGAGTTCTTTGTCTCACTCCGGCCATGGCATTGTATCACTGTGCCCCCGGGAAAACGCGAACTCCGCTTCGCTACGTTTGCGTAGCATGAAAATAAATAATTCTTATTTATTTTTCATTTTGATATCGATGTAAACACCAGCCGGCATTTCCAGTCTGGACAGTGCATCTACTGTCTTCTGGCTCGGGCTTGCGATATCGATGAGTCTCTTATGAGTTCTCTGCTCGAACTGCTCTCTGGAATCTTTGTACTTATGAACAGCTCTTAAGATTGTTACAACCTCTTTCTTTGTCGGCAGCGGAACCGGACCACTCACCTGTGCTCCTGTTTTCTTTACTGTCTCGATGATCTTTCCAGCGGACTGGTCGATCAGCTGATGGTCGTAAGCCTTTAATGTGATTCTCATAACCTGACTTGCCATAAAAAAAGTCGCCTCCTTTTCGCACTTTTAATCGAAGTACGACAAGCGGTGACTGTACACGGTCTCGTGTGTATCATGCAGATTCACACGTTGTTACTGCCCCTTACCCTGAGCAGCTGTTAATTTGGTACAGTGACTTGTCGCCAGTTTCCTAACTTGACATTCGCTCCACGGAACACCTGCCATTCTCAGGCAGCAACCTCTCGCTTCAACGCTATCATGTCACAGCCAGATAAGAATAGCACATCGGAATCGAAAAATCAAGCCTTTTTTGCTTATTTTTCAAGGGTTTTTTCAATTTGTGGATAACCGACAAAAGCTTGTTCAAATCGCGGTTTTCCATGCACAGATTGAAACGAAAAAGAGAAAAAAGTACACTTCAGATTTATTTTCAAGTGTCTTTTTCCTCTTTTTTATTTTGTATTATGAGCTGTTTCTTCTATATATAATATAATAGAAACACAATTTTATCTGTTCGGTGTGTGTTACTGCGCAGCCCCTGACTCTTTCTCAAGTTCCAGGTTCTCCTTCACCTTCGCCTCGAAGTCATCATCCGCCGCGACTGTCTCGCCGTTCTCTGCGGCAATCTTTTCGTTTACGGCGTCCACGCCCTCATCGAAGACTTCCAACGCTGTCTGAAGCTGGTTGTCCTCGTTCTTCGGGATCTCGATCTTTGACTTTAAGTTTTCGTCGAGGACCACATTCACATCCGGCTCGATGCCGAGTTTGTGGATACACTCACCGGACGGGGTGTAGTAGTAGGCTGTTGTAAGCTTCAGGCCGCTGCCGTCCGGCAGGTTGAAGATGCCCTGGGCAATTCCTTTTCCGAAAGTCTTTTCTCCGACGATGGTTGCCCAGTCGTTGTCCTTTAAGGCACCGGTCAGTACCTCAGACGCGCTGGCGCTCTCGCCGTTCACGAGGAGAATGATCGGGACATCCACCTCATGTCCGTCATCGGATGTGTAAGTGCTGTCATCGATTCCTTTTCCCTTAAAGCTTACGATGGTCTTTCCGTCCGGAAGCAGGTAGTCGGCGATCTCCTTTGCCGCCTGTACAACGCCGCCGCCATTGTTTCGAAGGTCGACGATCAGTTTCTCCATTCCCTGGGAGGTCAGGTCATCCACCGCGCTCTTAAACTGTTCGGAGCTTACTTCCTCAAAGGAAGAAAGAGCGATATATCCGGCATGGTTGTCCAGCATCTCGTACTCTACCGTCGGGTTCTCCACCATACGGCGCTCCACGTCCATCTCCACATACTCGTCTGTGGACTGACGGTAGACTGTCAGATGGACCTTCGTGCCCTCCTCGCCGCGGATATGATCGCTGACGAGAAGAGACAGGTCTTCTCCTGTAGCCTCGATATCTTCTACTTTATAGAGGATATCCCCCGGCAGCATTCCGGCTTCCTGGGCCGGGGAGTTTTTGAACACCTTGACTGCCGTGATGATTCCTGTGTATACATTCTGGCTCACCTGAACGCCGATTCCACAGTATGTTCCGGATGTCTCCTCATTCAGGCTCGTGTACTCGTCCTTATCGTAATATACGGAATACGGATCATTCAATGAGGACATGTAGCCACGGTAGATCCAGTCTTCCGCCGTTCCGTTCTTCGCCTGCTCTTCCTCTGTCATGTTTTCATCGAACAGGAAGTACTTGTCGATCAGTGCCTCCATATACTGGAGCTTCGGTTCGATCTTCTTCATATCCAGCTGGGCGCCAGATGTCTCCGCGGTATGTGTACTCTGACTCTCAGATGCACGCCGTCCTACGGTCCAGATCCCCGTTGCAACGCCTACGACCGCAAGTCCGGCGAACGCTGTCACAAGCGCTCCGACAAGGACACCTTTCCAGAATTTATTTTTTGTCTCTTTCTCTTCCAATGTCTTTTCTCCTTCATCCCGGGGCAGCCGGTCTCAATCGATAAAGAACTGTGCCAGGATCTTTATGTAAAAATCTACAGGTCATATTTTTCTGCAGTCAGCACCGCAGATACGCAGTCTCGCCTGTCAGTCGCTACGGACTCACATATTTCGTCGGATTCACATAGGAACCATTCACCCGAACTCCAAAGTGGAGATGGGATCCGGTGGAATATCCCGTCGAGCCGACCTTCGCGATGGTCTGTCCCTTTTTCACACTCTGTCCCTGTGATACAAGCAGGCTTGACGCGTGCATGTAGACCGTGTACACGCCGCCTCCATGGCTTATCATCACGTAATTTCCCGCGGAGGAACTGTATGTCGCGATCACGACTTCACCCGCGGCAGCCGCCACGATGGATGTTCCCGTCGGTGCGCTGATGTCGATTCCCTGATGGTTCGAGGACGCGCCCTTTGTCGGGGATTTTCGTGAACCGAATCCGGAAGTGATCCGTCCGCTGGCAGGACAGGGCCATGTAAAGCTAATGTCCCCAAGACTCACAGTTTTATACGTCTGCGTCGTCTTGTTTGCCGCCGCGGCCTTTTTCTTCTCCTCCTCGGCTTTCTTTCTCGCTTCCTCTTCCTTCCTCTTAATCTCCGCCTCGATGGACTTGATCTGGTTTTCCTGGGTCTCGATGGACTTCGCGTACTCGGAGATCTGTCCCTCCGCGGAGGCGATCTTCGTCTCGTAATTCTGAAGTTCCGTCTGCTTTGCGGCCAGAAGTTTCTCCACGGATGCCTGTTTTGCCTCCGTCTCGTCCTGAAGCGTCAGGAGCTCGGCATGTTCTCCCTCCAGGGCTTTTTCCTTCTCCGCGATCTTCTCCTTCGTCGCGGCATACTCATCGAGTTTCTGCCGGTCGTAGGATGAGATCTTTGTGATGTACTCTGCCTTGCTTAAGAGTTCTGACAGGGAGCCGGACTCCATGAGAAGGTCCACATAGGTGCTGTCGCCCTTCTCATACATGTATTTTATCCGAAGTTTCATGGATTCATACTGGCTTTTCTCCGTCTCCTTCGCCTCGGACAACTCCTGTTTTGTCGTATCGATCTGTTTTTCTTTCGCGTCTATGTCGTCGTTTAGCTTCGACAGCTCATTTCCGATGGACTCCAGGCTGGAATCCAGTTTTTTCACATAGGCCGTCGTGTCATTCTTGAGACCTTCCAGACTCTTTAATTCCTGTTCTGTCTTCTTTTTCTCCGCTTCCAGCGCTGTCTTTTTGCTTTTCGCGTCATTTAGTCCGCTCTTCGTCGCCTGGGCAGAGAGCGGTGTCGCGAGAACGAGGGCAAAGGACAATGCCGCGGCCAGAAATTTTCCTGATCTTCTCATCTGTCTCTCCCTCCTACACACGCAGCTCTTTGCGGATCGTAAAGAAGCTTACAAAAAATCCAAGTCCGCCGCCAAGCGCCAGGGCGATGGCTGCCATCATCGGATAGAAAGTTCCAAGGGGCAGGAACTGGATGATTCCAGAGAGAAGTTCAAACCGGTTCATCACATATTCCACGGTCTGCCTGTATACAAAGAGCATGACCCCCAGCGGGATCGCCGCTCCAATAAGTCCCAGGATCGTTCCTTCCACCACAAACGGGGCGCGGATCATAAAGTTCGTCGCTCCGATGAGCCGCATGATCCTGTTCTCATTTTTTCTGAATTCAGCGGCCACAGAGATCGTGTTGCTGATCAGGAATACCGCAACCGCAAGCAGCATAGCGATCAGGACGCCGAATAAAAGTCCCAGGATCTTATTGAAGCTTGCCAGGCCTGTCGCCGCGCTGTTGGAATAGTTTACCTTTCGCACACCGGAAAGTCCTTCCAGGTACGCCACCATTCCGTCCTGATCCGTAATATTGTTCAGGCGGATCTCATAGGAAGAAGATCCGGCAAGCGGATTGTCATCCGCGAATCCTTCCGCCAGTGCTTCCTCCTCGCCGAAATATTCGGACTTAAAGCTGTCCCACGCCTCCTCGGCGGAGACAAATTTGATCTCTTTTATGATTCCCGACTTTTCCGACTCGATCTTCGCGCCGATGTCCCTGATCTCGTCCTCTGTCAGGCTCTCGTCAAAAAATACCGTGATTCCCATTGTGGTCTCCGCTGCGCGGACCATATATTCGATATTAGTGATCACGGAGAAAAATACGCAGAATAAAAAAATACATGCAGAAATGATCGCGGTCGACGCAAGGGAAAACCAGATATTTCTGCATATATTTACCAGTCCCTGCTTCATGCAGAACCAGAATGTGCTAATCCTCATAACGGTACCCACTTTCCTCCTCATCACGGACCACCATTCCGCGGTCGATCGTGATGACGCGTTTCTTCATCATGTCCACGATCTCATGGCTGTGGGTGACAACGATCACCGTTGTTCCACGCCGGTTGATCTTCTCCAGAAGTCCCATAATCTCCATCGCGTTGTGGGGATCTAAGTTTCCTGTGGGCTCATCGGCAAGCAGGATCTCCGGCCGGTTGATCAGCGCCCTGGCGATCGCCACACGCTGCTGTTCTCCTCCGGAGAGCTGATGCGGGAAAAACTTATATTTGGAAGAAAGGCCTACCATCTTCAACATCTGCGGAACAGATTCCCGGATCGTCCGGCTGGACTCCCCGATCACCCGCTGGGCAAACGCCACATTCTCATACACCGTCTTATCTTTCAAAAGACGGAAATCCTGGAACACGACACCGAGACGTCTGCGGTACTTCGGGACATATCTTCTCGGCATCTTCCTGAGGTCCATGTCATTAACGACAACACGGCCGGAGGTCGGCTCCACTTCCTTCAAGAGGATCTTGATCAGTGTAGATTTTCCAGAACCGCTCCGGCCGGTTATGAAGACAAATTCCCCGTCATCGATAGTGATGTTCACGTCCCGCAGGGCTTTCGTGCCCCTGTCATAGGTCTTTGTCAGTTTTGAAATTTCTATCATAATTTAGTAGTCCAGATTCTCCATGTACTTCATGTACTTTACAACCATAAGGGCGATCTTAAAGGTGATCGCGTCCTCGAATACGCGGAGGTCAAGGCCGGTGCTCTTCTGGAGCTTATCCAGGCGGTAAACGAGCGTATTTCTGTGGATGTAGAGCTGTCTTGATGTCTCGGAGACATTCAGGCTGTTCTCGAAAAACTTGTTGATCGTCGTGAGTGTTTCCTCGTCGAACTCATCCGGATTCTTTCCGTCAAAGATCTCCTTGATAAACATCCGGCACAGCGGAAGCGGAAGCTGATAGATCAGACGGCCGATACCAAGGTTTGAGTAAGCCACAACATTCTTGCTGCTGTAGAAAATCTTTCCGACATCCAGAGCCATTTTCGCTTCCTTGTAGGAACGGGAGACATCCTTGATCTCTCCTACGATCGTACCGAAGGAAATACGCACCTTGGACATTGCTTCCGTGTTCAGCATATCGAGGATCGTATTTGCTGTCTTCTCAAGGTCCTCGTAAGTCTCACCCGGTTTTACCTCACGGACAAGAATAATATTTTTCTCGTCTACCGCGGTGATAAAATCTTTTGTCTTTGTGGAGAACAGGCTGCGCATGGTCTCCAGCGCGTTCGTGTCTTTCTCATTCTTTGTCTCGATCAGGAATACGACACGTTTTACATTTGTCTCGATATGAAGCTTCTTCGCCCGGTTGTAGATATCAACGAGCAGAAGGTTGTCAAGAAGCAGGTTCTTGATGAAGTTATCCTTGTCGAATCTCTCTTTGTAGGCCACCAGAAGATTCTGGATCTGGAACGCCGCCAGTTTGCCTACCATATACACGTCATCGCTGCCACCCTTTGCGAGCAGGATGTACTCAAGCTGATGTTCATCGAATACTTTAAAGAACTGATAACCGGAAATCACCTGGCTGTCTGCCGGAGAATCCGCAAACACAAGTATGGAGCTTTCATACTCTTCCGCATGCTCAAATGTGGAAGCCAGGACCTTTCCCTCCACATCACAGACGCACAGGTCAATTCTTGTAATCTCTTTCAGTCCTTCGATATTTGACTGTAAAATCTGATTTGAAATCATAGCGCCCTCTCCTTTTCACAGTATGGACATATCCACATTCATTCTAATGCAAAAACACAAAAAAGAAAAGAATTTTTTTGTGTTTTTTACTAAAATACGGGTAAAAAAGCAGACCGGCTCCCTGTTTCGGAACCGGTCTGACTGAATTTTTGGTTATTCTGTAATAATTTTTTCTGTTTCTTTGTCGAAAAGATATATATCCTCTCCGGAAACCTTGAAGGACATCTTCTTTCCGGAGATATTCTCACCATCTTCCGCCTTCGCTAAAAATTCACTCTCACCGACGCGGAAACGGATATAGGGCGCGCCATTGATCTCCTCCTTGCCGATCAGATCGCCTGTGATCTCCCCACTCTTTGCCGGAGCGACTCTCTCCGGGCGGACACCGGTAAAAACTTCTTTTCCAGCATACCCATGTTCTTTGAGAAGATCTCCTTTTTTCTCCGGAAGCGGGATCTTTCCTGACGCGAACTTTAAGACGATGGTTCCATTCTCCTCCAGCACCTTCGCGATGGATAAGTTCATCCGAGGTGTTCCAAAGAATCCTGCCACGAACAGGCTCTCCGGATGGTCGTAAATATTCTGCGCGGAGTCTTCCTGGCAGATCTCGCCCTCGTTCATGACGATCATTCTTGTTCCCAGCGCCATAGCCGTCTTCTGGTTGTCTGTCGCATAGATCACAGTGATCCCAAGCTCACGGTTGATGTTCGCGAACTCTTTTCTCATCAGCTCCTGGACATCCGGGTCCGCCTCCGCGATGGTGCGGTCCAAAAGCAGGATCCCCGGTCGGCGCATCAGGGCACGTCCGAGAAGAACACGGTATGTATCCGCCTCTGAGAGTTCTTCCGGCATTTTTTCAAGGATCTCCTTGATATTCAGGATCCCCACTGTCTCCTCGACTCTTCTCTCGATCTCAGCCACCGGCATCTTTGTCATTCTGAGGGAGAATGTAAGGTTGTCCTCCACGCTCATTCCCGGGTAGAGTACACTGTTTTTAAAAAGCATTGCGACGTTTCTCTCTTTCGGATCCGCGTCTGTCATATCTGTTCCATCGATCACGAGACTTCCGGAGGTAATTTCCTCAAGTCCGCCGATCATCCGAAGCAGCGTCGATTTCCCGCACGCTGTCGGTCCCACCAGGATCAGAAATTCCCTGTCCTTCACTTCCAGATTGAAATCCCGGATCGCCTGCTGGTCACCCGGAAACGTCTTGTTGATATTTTTTAACACTAAACCGGACATCATTTCCTCCTGCTCTGTATACTATATGGTTATCTGCGAAATTACAGACTTAACCTATTTTTATATCTCTTGTATTCATCATACACAAATAGAGTACGTTTTTCCATATGGTTATTCCACAAAAAAATTCTGTTTTTTCCATGCATATTCCATATAGTGGATTTAACTTTTTGACAAATATGCCCTTTTTCCATAAAAACAGGCAGGAAGATAGTTAAATCCTTATCAAAATTGCCAAAAAGCGGCGGCCGTCGTTTTCTGACAGCCGCCGCTTAATTTTTAACCCTTTGTAACTGTTCTACGTTTTTGCAGTCACGCGCAAAAATTCATTCCGCTTAACTGCTCCAATTGAATTTCCAGTGCAGCAAGTGCACAGATTCACTGAACAGTTACGCTTATTTCACTGCAATTGCTTCCATCTCAAGAAGAACATCCTTCGGAAGTCTTGCAACTTCTACACAGGAACGTGCCGGGCAGTCTTTTGCGAAGTATTTCGCGTAGATGCCGTTAATGGTTGCGAAATCATCCATGTTCTTGATGAAAACAGATGTCTTTACGACCTGGTCGATGGATGTTCCTGCTGCCTCAAGAAGATTCTTCACGTTCTTCATAACCTGCTCCGCCTGAGCCTCAATTCCCTCCGGGATCACGCCTGTCTCCGGATTTACCGGGATCTGACCGGACGCGAATACGAAGCCGTTTGCCTCGATCGCCTGGGAATACGGTCCGATTGCTGCCGGTGCGTTTGTTGTGCTGATTACTTTCTTCATGTGATTGTCCTCCATGTTTTCCTTATTTATCGATTTTTCGGATGCTCTTCTCCGTGATCTCGATCTTTCCTTCTTTTAACAGATGACCTACCGCGCGCTTGAACGCGTTTTTGCTGAGTTTGAACTCTCTAGCGATAACTTCCGGCGCTGCCTTGTCGTTAAACGGCAGCACTCCGTCGAACTCCTCGATGACCTTCATGACAAGATCGGAGTCGGAAAAGATCTGGCTGCCTGCCTTATCGCGGGTCGTGAGGTCAAGTTTTCCATCCGCGCGGACTCTCGTCACGCGGACACGGACTTCATCTCCCACCCGGTATCCGGAAAACAGTTCCTTTTTCGGGATCAGGCCATGGTAGATGCCGTCCACCGCAACGAAGGCGCCGATATCCGGGTTGATCTCAAACACGAAGCCGTCCGCCTCATCGCCGGTATGGTACGGGGAATCGCTTCTCAGGTACTGGTACGCCTTCATGGTTGCCGCAAGACGCTTGCTCTTATCCACGTAGAGCGCGATCAGGCACTTCTCGCCTTTCCGAACCTGGTGGGTCTGCTCCTTAAACGGAAGCAGAAGATCCTTTTCCAGTCCCATATCAAGGAACGCGCCGATCTTTGAGACCTCTTTCACCTCAAGGACTGCTGTCTCGCCAAGAGTTACCTTCGGGCGGGATGTTGTTGCGATCAAGCGGTCTTCAGAGTCCTTGTAGAGGAATACCTCAAGCTCGTCACCGATCTTCGTTCCCTCCGGCACCTGCTTTTTCGGGAGAAGAACGCCCTGGGCGTCCGCCTTGTCCCCGTCAGAAAGGTAAATACCGAAGTCTTTCTCCTTGATCACCTTCAGTTTCTGAATTTTTCCGATTTCCATCATGTCTTTCGTCCTTCCGCAGCCCTTTGTTTCCCGAGGCTGCGTCCTCTCTTTTTATTTTCCGCTGTTCATACAGCTATATTTTCTAATACTGATCCGTCGCTCACGTCCATGAAATCTGTCTCCGGCATCTTTTCACGAACCTTCCGCAGACTACTGGGCTTTCTCTTTTAACTCCACATTTGCGAATACTTCACCGTCAGGATTGCACAGAGATACAAGATACGACTGTCCTTCTCTCGCACTCCTGATGACCATCTCATCCCCAAGCACCGCCGCTTTCCGGTACTCTGCCCGGATCTCGGAAATTTCTGTCCCAGCCGGGAGAAGTTCCCTGGCGATATCCACATACTGGGCATTGTTTACATGAAGGTTCGTGTCGAGAAGGTGTTTCATCACCGTCAGGCGCCCGGTCTCCTCCATCTCCTTCGGAACCGCGATCTTTCTTCCCGCGTCCTCCATCTCGATTCGCGGACTGAATTCGCCGTAAGGTGCCGTATCGGACTCCATGACCCGCATCGGGCGTCCCGTCTCCGTGTTCATCAGGAACCAGTAGGAGTTCGCCTTCACAAGATATTCGCCCTTTTCATCGAGGATTGCGAAATTTCTCAGGGCATACAGCCCTTTCACCGCGTACGGCCAGGTCTGCACCTTGATCCGCTCCCCGAGAACCGGCCGGCGCTCGATCATGATCTGCCAGGAAGATAAAAGCCACGCTTTCTTCTCTCTCCCCAGATATTCGATCCCGACTCCCGCGTCCTCCGACTGCATCGTCGAGCAGTCCTGCATATAATTCATAATTCCGGTCAGGGACAGCTTTGCGTCAATATCCGTCTCACTGTACCGTACCCGGCTGTTTAATTCGTACATAGTCTAACCTCATGCTGTTGTCTCGATCTGTCTCAAACTTCCCGTTCATAGACACGCCCTTCGGCTCTCAAATGTCTGCCCTCACAGACAGTCCGTTCGCTAAAGACACATGAAAAACAAATACCGGCTCCGGCATCACTTGTTTTTCCCTCGTGCCTTTCCATTATTACACACTTCTGCCTTAAGCGCAAGAAAAAAGACCATTAAGCCTTGCATTCACAAAGATTAACAGCCTTTTGTTAGCTGGGCTACAAGGATTCGAACCTTGAAAATGACGGAGTCAGAGTCCGTTGCCTTACCATTTGGCGATAGCCCAATACTATGTGCCTGAAGCACTTGGACGATATTAAGTTTTAAAACTGGGCTACAAGGATTCGAACCTTGAAAATGACGGAGTCAGAGTCCGTTGCCTTACCATTTGGCGATAGCCCAATGCATCAACAGGTTGTATTATAGCGCAATGGCTCTGATCCGTCAACTCTTTTTTTCAAAGTTTTTCATTTTTTGAAACTTTTTCAGTTTGCGTCAGTTCAGCCATGTCAGTCTCCAGATAGAAATACCCAGGCAGACACATAAGTACGCCTGCAGCACTTTTCCCTGCACGAGCTGTTTCATGGCTGAACATTCTCTTTAATTCTGATTTCTCGGATTATCCGGATCCTCAAATCCAGGTCCCTGCAGATATGCCGGTGTTTTTGTCTCCGGCATCAGCATTCCGGATGCCGCGGTAGTCTCAGGAGCTGCCGTCGTCTCCGGTACTGTCGGTGCCGCAGTTTCCGGCGGCGCAGTCTCTGCCGGAGTCGTTTCCGCCGGTGCCGTCACAGCAGGTGCGGTCTCTGCCGGAGCCGTCCCCGAAGTTCTCGTCTCCTCATAGGATGTCCCATACTCCCACGTGCTGTGGTTACGGTTCCAGTATCCATACCCGTTCTCCCGCTCCGACTCTGAATCCGACGAGTACCGGTCTTCCTCGTCCGCATCGCTCTGGTCTCTTCTCGTCTCCTGATCCACCCAGTCTACGCTCTCACCGGCCTCCAGGGCTCTTCTCCGTCTCTGCATCTCGGAAAGTCCGTCATCTTCTGTGGTCTCCGTCTCCCCGCCGCTCTCATCCGTGAGTCCGGATTCCTGCTCAGACTCAGCTTCCGTGGTCTCTGCGGCTGTCGTTTCTTCCGGCGTACTCTCCTCCGTGGTCTCCTCACTCGCCTTCTCGAAAGTCGTCTTTACCACCACCGGTTCCAGGGACATCTGGTATTCCAGTTCATTGATCTCCCGGATCAGGCGCTTCGAGGAATATCCCGCAAGTTCCGCCTGTTTCTCTTTTGTGAACCCCGGATTCTCCGAAAACAGATGCTTTAAAAACTCTGCCTTCGTCACTGTGACCCCGTATTCCGCCGCGATCTTTTGTGTCTCCGCGTCCTCATCCACCTCGAACACATAGACCGTCGCCCTGGATTCCTTTTTCTGAAGCTCGGATTCCGTCTGCTTCTGCACCTCTTTCACGATCTTCTCCGGTGATGCCTTGACCTCCGCATCGGACTTCCGGACAGAGATCAGAATTCCCCCATCCTCGCCGAGGCTGTTGTTCTCTGCAAGCCGGTCGAAGATCTTCCCAACCGCGATTCCAAGGCTTTTTCCCTCAAACACGGTCATGGAGACCGGCTCATTTGATCTGGCCATGGTTCCCTTCGCGGACAGCACCGATCCCCGCCGGTTCATGGTAAATTCCATCAGAATATCGGAATTTACTTCCATGATCAGGGACTCTTTCTGGTTCTTCCCGGCCATCAGCAGCGCCATCAGGCATACAGCAGCCGCGCAGACCGCCAGTGCCCCGCCTGCCCGCTTAAACCACTTTTTCAGGGAATCCAGGGAAAATTCGCCGTTCGCGTCCATCCCGGCTTCCCGGAACTCCGGCTGTTTTCTCTTTTCCTCAAAGAGCATGTCCTCATGTTCCTCATTCTGATTCATCATACCCTTTTCCTTTCACCTTCATAGTCCACATGAAGAAGGAATAATCCTTCCGGCGGAGCCGTTCTTCCCGCCATATCGCGGTTCTTCGCCTCTATGATCGCCTTCATTTCCTCCGGTTTCCGCATTCCGCTGCCGATCTCCAAAAGCGTTCCCGTGAGGATCCGCACCATGTTGTAGAGGAAGCCGTTTCCTGTATACAGAAGCTCGATCTTCGTCCCATGTTCCACGATCCGGACCTCATCGATCCGGCGCACCGTGCTCTTTTTCATCCTGCGGTTCGCGCAGAAGCTCTTGAAATCATGTTCTCCGATGAGAAATTCTGCGGCCCGCCTCATGGCTTCCACATCCAGTTTTTTTCCAAAACCATAGACATATTTTCGTTCAAACACGTCCTTCTTATCCCCGGTCTCCACATAATATCCGTATGTCTTTGACGATGCGGACAGGCGGCTGTGAAACCGCTCCGGCGCAAGTTCCGCTGTGAGGACCCGGATGTCCTCCGGCAGATAGCGGTTCAGATATTCTTTCGCCGTCTCCCCGTCCGGGCAGATTTTCGCGTCCACATGAAAGTTTGCCACCTGGCCTCTCGCGTGGACCCCGGCATCCGTCCTTCCGGAGCCATGGACCTCGATCTCCTCCCCAGCCATCTTGAAAAGCACCGCTTCCAGCTTTCCCTGGATCGTATTATCGGTATTCCCCTGTTTCTGCCAGCCGTCATACCGGCTTCCGTCGTATTCCAGAGTAATGCGGATATTATTCTTCATCGTTTTTCCTTCCCATTAAACAAAAATTCCCGGCAGAGATCTTTTTCCTTATCCGCCGGGAATTTCTGGCTCATCTGCCTGTTACCGCCCGAAAAAGACTACTTGTCTTCCAGCACGGACGTACAATGCGGACAGCGTGTCGCATGAATATTGATTTTCGTTTTGCAGTACGGGCATTCCTTTTCCGTAGCTGCTGCCGGAGCTGCCGGCTTTTCGAACATTTTCTTTGCCCGGTTCAGCTGTTTTACTACCATAAAGATCACGAACGCCATAATAATGAAGTTGATGATCTCTGTGATAAACAGACCGTAGTTTACGGTCGGAGCTGCTGCCGCCTGCGCCTCAGCTAAAGTCGCATAGTGTTCTCCGTTCAGCGAGATAAACATATTGCTGAAATCCAACTTTCCCGTGAAAAGTCCGATCACAGGCATCACCATGTCGCTGACTAAGGAATTTACAAGATCCTTAAATGCAGCACCGATGATCATGCCGACTGCCATGTCGATCATATTGCCCTGAACGGCAAATTCACGGAATTCTTTCAGTAGCTTACTCATTGAAAGACCTCCTGGTGACTGCTTTCCGCAGATTTTTCGTATCTGTTCTATATACGGAACAGTACTGATTTTCACCATCATTCTACCAATTTTTCTCTCTGTTGGGAATACCCCAGTTCATGTTTTTTGTCATTTTCCGCAAAAACTTCCCACTTTTATGTCGTTTCCAGGCGGATCCGGTCCCGTTTTTGTCCTGATATCCGGGTTCCATCACCGTTGTCTTCCCACATCATACTATAAATTAAACATATTTTATGAAGGTCTGCCTATGTCTGATCTTTTTGCGCCCTTTCTTCTCGTGCTTGCCCTGAGCGCGGATATTTTTGCCGCCTCGTTTTCCTATGGAACTGACCATGTTGTGATTCCCCCGCTTTCCAGGATCCTGATCGCAGGGATCTCCACCGTTGTCCTCTGCATCGCCCTCATCATCGGCGGCCTGTTCCGCCCCTATCTTCCCATGACCGCCGCGAGAACACTTGCTGCCGGGATCCTCTTCTGTCTCGGGATCCGGCAGCTTCTCGCGGCACCAACAGAAAAAGCAGCACAGGAATGCAACCAGGAAGAACCCCAGCTTCTCTCGACAAAAGAGGCATTTGCCCTGGGTTCCATTCTCGCCATCGACAGCGGTGTCGCCGGGGCCAGCGCCGGGCTTTCGGACTTCTCCGCCCCGGTCCTTCTGGGCTTTTCCCTGTCCCTCGGTCTCCTCGCGATCCAGGGCGGACTTATGACCGGAAGACTCGCATCCCAGAAGACACATCTCGATTTTTCAAAGTCCAGCGGGATCCTTCTTCTGGTATTAGGCGTCTCCTGCCTGTTCTGAACCTCTTCCAAAACGGGACAGCAGGACGAAAAGCTCGTGGGCAAAGAGCGGCATGGCGGAGAGCAGAAGAAGTCTCGCCCATTCTGTCCTTGTGAGCCGCACGGTCTGGAACGCCGCAACGAGGGCCGTCTGCTCCGTCACCATGATCTGCAGCGCGAAGCCCACGGCTAACGCCAGGATCATCAGCAGGTTATTCACAGGATTCATCCGAAAAACAGATTTTTCCACATCCCGCATCCCGACCGCGTGGAAAAGCTGGGACAGCCCCAGGACCGTGAAGGCGTATGTCTGACAGTGGGCTAAGATCATGGAATTCTCCAGCACCTTGGCGATATTTGCGAGTGTAACAGCTTTCCCGCTGCCCACGAGGAGTCCCGTCGGTACCACGAGAAAAGCGGTCAGGCTGATGACGGCGATCAGAAATCCATAAAATACCGTGCAGGTCCCGACGCCGCGGGAAAACAGGCTCTCCCCCGGATTTCTGGGCTCTTCCTTCATCAGCTCTTTTCCGTCGCACACATCCGTCCCCAGGGCCAGGGCAGGCAGGGAATCTGTGATCAGGTTGATCCACAGGATATGGCTCGCCTTTAAGGGGGACGGCAGGGAAAACAGGATCGCGAAAAACATGGTCATGATCTCGCCGAAATTCGAGGAGAGGAGAAAGATCACTGTCTTTTTGATGTTGGCGTAGATCTCTCTTCCTTCCTCGATGGCATTCCGGATCGTGGCGAAGTTGTCATCTGTCAGGACGATGTCCGCGGCCTGTTTTGCCACATCCGTCCCGTTTTTACCCATGGCGATGCCCACATCCGCCGCCTTTAAGGACGGTGCATCGTTCACTCCGTCCCCGGTCATGGCGACGATCCCGTCCGCGGCCTTGAACGCCTGGACGATCCGTACTTTGTGGTCCGAGGAGACTCTCGCGAACACCCGGATCTTTCCGATCCGTTCCGCAAGTTCTTTGTCTCCAATCCGGTTCAGCTCTTCCCCGGTCATGCACTGCGCAGGGGAGTCCGCGATCCCAAGCTTTTCCGCCACCGCCAGAGCTGTGTTTTTATGGTCCCCGGTGATCATCACCGTCGCGACTCCCGCATGGCGGAACTCTTTTACCGCCTCCGCCGCCTCCGGGCGGATCGGGTCTTCCAGGACTGCCAGTCCCAGAAACATCATGCCCCGCTCGGACATATCGTCCCCGTCCTTCATGGCCGCTCCCAGGACGCGTCCGCCTGATGCGGAGTATGAGGCGATCTGCCTTTCATACTTTCTTCTTTTCTGTTCCGTCATCAGGTGGATCCCGTTTTCGTCCTTAAAGGACTCGCACCGGCTTAAGATCACGTCCGGGGCGCCTTTTGTGAAGGAGATCGTCCGGTTCTGCTTCCGGCATATGGTCGTCATGCGTTTTCGCTCTGAGTCGAAGGGAAGAGCCGCGGTCCTGGTCCACTCGTGTCTCAGCATTTCTGACCATTTTCCGTTTCCCCGATTTTTTCTTTCTGTAATTCCCCGGGCTATACTTTTATGAATTTTACTTTCATTGCTTCCGTTTTCCGGAATTCGGTTCTTCTGATTCCTGTTTTTCTGAATTTCACTTTTATGATTTCTGCATTCCCGTCCCCAGTTTCTTTGAGTTTCACTTTTCTGACCATTGTTTTCTCCATCCGCATACAATAGAAATGCCGCCTCCGTGGGATCCCCGATCACCTCGCGCTTTCCCCATCTAGCATCGTTACACAGTAAAAACGCCGTCAGAAGGAACTCTGGATCCCCATCCAGCTCCCGCACCGTCATCTGGTTTTTCGTCAGCGTCCCTGTCTTATCCGAGCAGACCACATTGACAGCCCCCAACGTCTCCACCGACGGCAGCCGCCGAACGATGGTTTTCACTTTCGCCATCCGGGATACCGAGAGTGCCAGAACGATCGTAACCACGGCAGAAAGTCCTTCGGGGACTGCCGCCACTGCCAGCGAGATCGCCGTCAGGAACATCTCCCCCGCATCCCGTTTCTGCAGGACTGCCACGAGAAACAATACCGCGCAGAGACCCACCGCCAGGACACTGAGCATCGTCCCCAGATCCCCCAACCGTTTTTGAAGCGGCGTAATCTCCTCCGGCGTCTCATGGATCAGCTTTGCGATCCCGCCGATCTCCGTCGCCATCCCAGTCGCCGTGACGATCCCCTCGCCGCGCCCCGCTGTGACAAAAGTGGACATATAGACCATATTTTTCCGGTCCCCCAACGGCGTGTGTTCCCCCGCGAGGAAATTCGCGTCTTTCTCCACCGGGATAGACTCCCCGGTAAGCGCCGCCTCCTGAGTCTTTAGATTTTCCGTGAAAATAAGCCGCAGATCCGCCGGAACCTGCTGCCCGGCGCTGAGCACCACAAGGTCACCAGGAACCAGCTCCGCGGAATCCACCTCAAGAAGCCTTCCATCCCGCTTTACCACTGCCTTTAATTTCGTCATCTGTTTTAACGAATCCAGCGCTTTCTGTGCTTTTCCTTCCTGGGCAACCCCGACCGCCGCATTTAAGAGCACAACAGCCGCAATGATTGCCGCGTCCCCCTGTTCCCCTAAAAGCACCGAGATCACGCCCGCCGCCAGCAGCACATAGATCAGCGGATCCATAAACTGCCCGATAAACCGCTGCAGGACAGACGGAGGCTTTTTCTCCTCAAGTTCATTTTTTCCATATATAGAAAGCCTCTTCTCAGCTTCACGGCCAGAAAGACCATTAACCCCTGCATTTAAGACTTTCCTCGTTTCGAAGACCGGCATCTCCTCAAAATGCAGGCTCCCTGATTCCGTCCCCCGTTTTTTCTCATTACTCCCGTTCAATTTTTGGCGCAAAAAATCCCCTCCATCCTCTTTCGCTTTTAGCAAGTTTATGAGGATGGAGAGGAAAACATACCCTGAGCCACCTAATGAAATTTATAATTTTTAATGACCGCCTGCAGCGTCCTCGTCCCGTTATACTCATTCACATCCGGGTAATAGATCATATCGATCATATTCCTGCCGGCCTGTTCTTCCATAAACCGGTCCCCGTCGGTAAACAACAGTCCGTCCACCGGATGCCCCGTGTCCGTCACAAGATTCATCTTCACCACATTCCGGTTCTTTCCAAGAACCCTCGAATTCCGGATCACAAGACCTTTCTGGGCAAACAGCGGCTTCTCGTTTCCCTGCCCGAACGGTTCCAGATTCTTTAACTCCTGAACGATCTTCTCATTCACATACTCAAAGGGCATCGGCACATCGATCCAGATCCGCGGCACAAAATCTTCCTCCGTGAGGTCCGCTTTGGCGTTTAACTGTCTCCGGAACTCATCGATATTCTTTTCCTCTAAAGAAAGTCCTGCTGCCATCGGATGTCCGCCGAATTTTGCGAGAAGATCCGCCACGCCGCAGAGTCCCTGGTACATGTGATACTGCTCGATGGAGCGACCGGAACCTTTCACCATAGACTCACCCCGGGTCAGAACGAAGGACGGCTTGTGGAAATGTTCTCTAAGTCTTCCGGCGATAATTCCTGCCAGCGATTCATGACACTCCGGCAGGAATACCACAAGGACCTTGTCGTCCATGTACTTATTTTCCACCTGCTCGATGGCTTCTGCCTCACCTTTCGCCGTCATGTCCTTTCGCATGTCGTTGAGTTCCTTGAGCTCATCCGCCAGCTCCTCAGCCAGTTCCTGATTCTCCGCTAAGAGCATCCGAAGTGCGATCTTCGCGCTCTTCAATCGTCCCCCGGCGTTTAAGCAGGGACCGATCACAAAGCCGATATGATAGGCGCTGAGATTCCCGATATCCAGGTTATTCTTCTCTATGAGCGCCCGTAGTCCCCGATTTTTCGTCGTTCCGATCTTTTTCAGTCCATATTTTACGATCAGGCGGTTCTCATCCTGGAGCTTCATCACATCCCCCACCGTGGCGATCGCCGCAAATTCCAGAAGCTCCATCCATTCCCGCTCCGGAATTCCCAGATTCTCATAGAGCACCTTGATGAGCTTCCAGGCAACCACCGCACCGCAGATCTCATGAAACGGGTATGTCTCCCCGTCCTGCTTCGGGTCTACCACCGCGTCCGCCGGCGGCAGAATCTGGCCGTACTCATCCACCGGTACTTCATGATGGTCCGTCACGACAACTGTCATCCCCAATTGCTTTGCGATGCTGATCTCCCTCAAAGCCGCAATTCCGTTATCACATGTCACAAGCGTGTCCACTCCGTCCGCAGCCGCCTGGCGGATGATAGACTCGTTGATGCCGTAGCCGTCCTTGATGCGGTCAGGGATCTCATAGTCGATTTTCGCGTTCATCTGTCCATTTTCCGCCCCGGTGCCGGTTGTCTTGATATTTTCACTTCGGTCACTGCTCTGTCCCAGCGCTGCCGAACCATTCCGCAATAACACCTCCGCAGCCCGCTTAAATCCCTGCAGCAAAATATATGTAGAACACACGCCATCAATATCGTAATCCCCGATGATCCGGACATGTTTCCCCTCTTTTAATTTCTTTCCAATCAGCTCCGCCGCCTGTTCCATTCCCTTCATCAGCCGCGGATCATAGAGGTCATCCAGCGTGCCGTAAAGGTACTTTCTCATCTCCTCTTCTTCCACCAGCCCGCGATTCCGCATCACACGTACAGCCACCGGGCTCACGCCCAGCCGCATCGCCAGCCCGTTAAAATCCGCCCGCTTCGTCTGCACCATCCAGATCTCTTTATTTTCCTGCATGTTTTTCTCCCGTTATTTCTATCGTCAGTTGTCTTTCTTTACGTTCATTGTGAAACTCTGTGTTTACTCTAATTTTCGTTTATTATGATTTCTTTCACAATTATTTTTCCTGACAGCTTATTCTTGCTTTTAATACTTCTGTCCGTTCACTTTCAACCATTGTCTTCGTTCCTTATAATCCGGCAGGATCTTCCCGACTTCCGCCCAGAACGCCGCACTGTGGTTCATCTGGATCCGATGCGCCAGCTCATGCACCACCACATAGTCCAGGATCTCCTGCGGCATCAGCACCAGTTTCCAGTTAAAATTGAGGTTTCCTTTCGCGCTGCAGCTTCCCCAGCGGGTCTTCTGCTCCCGGATCGTCACCGTCCCGTAGGAGACGCCCATGATCGGCGCGAAGTAACTGCAGCGGGCCTTGATAACTTCTGCTGCACGCTTTCTTCCTTCCGCCCGCTCCTTCTCCGTATAGGACGGCCGCTCCGCCATGATCCTCGCTCCGGCTTTCAGACGCACCTCGATCCAGTCCCGGTGCCCCTCAACGAACCAGTCCGCCGTCTGCACCGGTGTCCGGTAAGGCGCCCGCACCGTGATCGTCCCGTCCAGATCCACCTTCAAGGACATGGACCGCCTCTTCGCCCGGATCAGTTCATATGTAAAATGTTCCGTTTTTCTCTTCATAAACTGTCTCCCAAAGTCACATTCACCCAGATACCACTTTCCCGCGGAATCCCTAACCACACAGGCACAACATTCCTACAGTCATCATGATACGAAAAAAGGCATCTGCTAATGCAGATGCCTAATCAAGCGCGCCAGAGAAGATTCGAACTCCCGACACTACGGTCCGTAGCCGTATGCTCTATCCAGCTGAGCTACTGACGCACACTTGAGAGGTTTCGGATAACCGTCACTCACTCAACGAAGAGTATTCTACTACATATTTTCTTCTCTGTCAACACTTTTTGAAATTTTTATTCAATTTTTTCTTTTTACCACAGTCCCGGCTTTACTTCCGGCGGAAGCGGGTTCGGATATGTCTCTCCGTCAAGCTCTTCCAGCCAGTCTTTATGGGCCTTTTCGATGAGTTCCGGATGCTCCAGAAGATCCACACCCGTGCAGGCCATGACCTTCGCCGCCGTCAGCATGCCCTTATGGGCGATACTTGCCTTGCCCTGGGCAACCGCCTGCCAGGAATGGAGTGCTGTTCCCGCCGCGTAGCAGCACACGTTCGTCTGCACCGTCGGAACCACCCAGCTCACATCACCCACATCCGTGGATCCACCGCCGCCGTAGGTGATATTGCGGTCCAGCTTGAAATCAAGAAGCGGCATGTCCGAAACTTCTTTTCTCTTATCTTTCTCCACCACATGGGCGATCATGTCCTTCAATCCCTCTTTGTCCAGGTCTGTGACGACTTCCTTGAACTTTCTCGCGTAATCCAGCTCTTCCTCCGTGTATCCGATCGGAATAAAATGATCCAGGTTCTTGTCCATGACCTCTTCCAGCGTATCATTTCCGATCACATTGGAATAAGCCGCGACCTGCCTGATATCTACAGTCGTTCCCGTGATCAGGGCCGCGCCCTTCGCAATATCACACATCCGCTCATAGAGCTTCTTCACCTGGGTTACCTTCGGCGCGCGGATCGCGTAGAGGACCTGTGCCTCCGCCGGAATAACGTTCGGGGCGATTCCACCGGTGTTCGTGATGGCACCGTGGACTCTCGCCGCGTCGATCATATGCTCTCTCATGTAGTTGACGCCAACATCCATGATCTCCACCGCGTCAAGGGCAGAACGTCCAAGCTCCGGCGCGCCTGCCGCATGGGAGGAAATCCCATGAAATGTGAAGAAGACACGGAAGTTTGCCAGGAACTTGTCATCCCCGGTCGTTTTGTTGGTCGTATTCGGATGCCAGCTGATGGCGATATCACAGTCGTTGAAGAATCCATCCCGGACCAGATATGCCTTTCCGCCCGCGTTCTCCTCCGCCGGGCAGCCGTAGTAGCGAATCGTTCCCGCAAGTCCCTTTTCTTCCATATAGAACTTCAGCGCGTCAACCGCAGCCACAGAAGCCGTTCCGAGAAGATGATGGCCGCAGCCATGTCCATCCGTCTTTCCCTCGATCGGGCGGCGTTCCGTGCAGTCCGCCTCCTGCTCAAGGCTTGAAAGAGCGTCAAACTCGCCGAGAAATGCCAGGATCGGCTTTCCGCTTCCCCATTCAGCAATAAACGCGGTCTTCTCTCCCGCAAGATCTGCCCGGATCGCAAATCCCCTGGACGCCAGGTACTCCTGCTGCGCCTTCGAAGACTGATACTCCTGGAACCGCGGCTCCGCGTATCCCCAGATCTCATCGGCAAGTGCCGTGTAGGAACCCTTTTGCCCCTCTACAAGTTCGGAAATTCTATCTCTGTAATTTGATCCCATGCTGCTCATTCCTTCCTATAATGATACTCCTGTTCAGTAATTCCAGCCTGCAGGAGACCCGGTCCGAAAACGTACCGATTTCTGAACATTTATGTTTCCCTTTTTAATAAGGCAACCCTCAGAGAATCATCGCCATTGATGATTCTCCTACCGGCTGCCCTGTTTTCATTTTACCAGATAGACGGTTTTAAGTCTGCCGGAAGCGGATTCGGATATGTCTCCCCGTCAAGCTCTTCCTTCC
>CAVIYT010000151.1:0-29654 GCA_963646925.1 Paludibacteraceae bacterium | reverse complement strand
TTGGCCTCGATATGCAGATGCGTGACTTCGGTCAGGTAAGTACTTCCCTTCAGGCATTCACTGCTATGATGGAAGAAGAGGACGACTAATTACATATCTGAAATTCTGAAAATCTGACTTCACTGAAGGAAATGACCGCGGCAGTCAAAAAGCTGCCGGGTGCAAAGATCCTGGGAGCTGCTTATCCGGCAGCTCCCGGATATCTGAAAATTTTCCCTGCTTTTACATAAGAAAATTTTTGAGATATGTGAAGTCCGAGAAAAATTCGTATACAGTATACAAAACTGCAGCTGAGGGGGATGAAAAAGTTGTGGCAGGTTTGATGGAAGAACGTCACGGGGCTTTGGAAAACATTACAGTCTTGGATCTGGGACGTGTTATCGCGGCTCCCTACTGTGCGTCAGTTCTTGCAGATCTCGGTGCGCGGGTGATCAAGATCGAGCAGCCTGAAAAAGGCGATGATTCCAGACAGTACGGTCCGTTTGTGAACGGTGAGTCTGCTTACTACGCAAACATGAACCGGAATAAGGAGGGAATCACATTAAACCTCAGGGATCCGAAGGGAAAAGAGATCTTAAAGGAGCTTGTGAAAAAAGCAGATGTTCTGATCGAAAATTTCCGTCCGGGTGTCATGAAAAAGCTTGGCCTTGACTATGACGTATTAAAAGAAGTCAATCCGCAGCTTGTTTACCTCGAGATCAGCGGATTCGGCGGATACGGCAGATACTCCCAGAGACCTGGATATGACATTATCGCACAGGCGATGGGCGGTATGATGAGCGTTACCGGACCCAAGGGCGGCAAACCGACCCGTGCGGGTGTCGCAGTCGGAGACATCGCTGCAGGCATTAACGGTGCGCTTGGCATTCTCGCAGCCCTCAACGCGAGAAGCCTGATCGGGCATGGACAGAAGGTGGATGTTGCAATTCTCGATACCATTGTTTCCTTTATGGAGAACAATATGATCCGTTACCGCTATTCTGGAAAGGTGTATGAGAGAAACGGCAACACGTATCCGGCAACAGCCCTGATCGACAGCTTTACCGCAAAAGACGGTGACTATGTCATGGCGTGTCCAAACCAGAATCTGTTTGAGAAACTCTGCAATAAGGTGACTGGGCATACGGAGTGGCTTTCAGACCCGCGGTTTGAGACCAGTATCGCCCGGGGTGAACATGCAGCGGAGATCAAGCAGCTTGTGGAAGACTGGTCCAGGCAGTTTACGGTGGATGAGATCGTAAACAAATGTCTGGAGGCAGGAGTTCCAGCGGGAGTTGTAAATGACTTCAGCCAGATCGTAAAGGACCCCCATATCGTGGAAGACCGCGAGATGTTCCTTGAATGCGATCATCCTGTGATCGGAAAACAGATCGTAAACGGCGATGCAATTAAGATGAGCGACACAATGCCGCACGTATACCGCCATGCGCCGTTGCTTTCCGCGGACACAGAGAGTGTTCTCGGAGAACTCGGCTACACACCGGACGAAGTTGAAAAGCTTCGCGAGGATAAGGTAGTCTGAGAAAAATTAGAAATTATGGTTATGGCCGGTTTGGCAGAACAGAATTACCGGACTAATCCATAAAAAGTAACTACAGGTATATATCATCAATGAGGAGAGAGAAATTATGAATAAGGTAGTGATCGTAAGTGCATGCCGTACAGCAATCGGAACCATGGGCGGAGCGCTCAGCACAGTTCCGGCCGTACAGCTCGGTGCGACTGTTATAAAAGAAGCTATCAACAGAGCAGGAATCAAACCGGAGCAGGTAGAAGAGGTGTTCATGGGAAACGCGATCCAGGCAGGGAACCGTCCGAACCCGGCGCGCCAGGCGACCCTCTATGCAGGACTCCCGATCGAGGTTCCGGCAACATCCTTAAACGTACTCTGCGGAAGCGGACTTCACTGCGTCAATGTTGCAGCTAAAATGGTTGCCCTTGGTGACCGCGACATCGTGGTTGCAGGCGGTTTCGAGAACATGTCTGAGGCACCGTATCTCGTAAAGAAAGGACGTTTTGGCTACCGAATGGGTGCCGGCAGCCTGGAAGACGCAATGCTTTACGATGCGTTGAACGACGCGTTCTATGATTACCACATGGGCGTAACAGCAGAGAATATCGCAGAACAGTGGAAGCTCACAAGAGAAGAACTGGACGAGTTCTCCGCGTGGAGCCAGCAGAAGTGCGAGAAAGCACGTGCAGAGGGCAAGTTTAAGGACGAGATCGTTCCGGTTGAGGTCAAGACGAAGAAGGGAACCGTTCTTGTAACAGAGGATGAGGGACCGAGAAACGGCGTGACTGCGGAGAGCATCTCAAAGCTTCGCCCGGCGTTCAAGAAGGACGGCGTTGTAACAGCTGCAAACTCTTCTGGAATCAATGACGGTGCAGCCGCAGTGGTTCTTATGAGTGAGCAGAAGGCAAAAGAGCTTGGCATCACACCGATGGCTGAGTGGGTCTACGGCGATATCGCAGGCGTTGATCCGCGTATCATGGGCATCGGTCCGGTCGCTGCAACAAAGAAAGTATTTGCAAAGACAGGAATGAAGGTAGAAGATCTCGACCTGATTGAGGCAAACGAGGCATTTGCTGCACAGTCCCTTGCAGTTGCAAGAGAATTACACTTTGACATGGATAAGGTCAATGTAAACGGCGGTGCAATTGCACTTGGTCATCCGCTCGGCGGATCTGGTGCCAGAATTCTTGTAACTCTCCTGTATGAGATGCAGCGTCGTGACGCGAAATCCGGACTGGCGACCCTTTGTATCGGCGGCGGAATGGGATGCGCAACAGTTGTAAAGAGAGCTTAATGGCAAACTGATTTAAGGTCCCTGGCTGCGCGTATTGCGGACGGGGACCTTGAAAGAGGAGATCACATTATGAAAATTGGAATTATTGGTGCAGGCACCATGGGAGCCGGAATTGCACAGGCATTTGCTGTGACAGACGGCTATCAGGTAGCGCTCTGCGACATCAACGAGGAGTTCGCGGCAAACGGAAAGAAGAAGATCTCCGCAAACCTGGAAAAACTCGTGAAAAAAGGAAAGATGACGGAAGAGAAAGCTGATGAAGTCCTTGGAAGAATCACAACAGGCGTGAAGGAAAAACTCTGCGCGGACTGTGACCTTGTGATCGAGGCAGCTCTTGAGGTCATGGACATCAAGAAAAAGACATTTGCTGAGTTAGACGCAATCTGTAAGCCAGAGTGTATCTTTACCAGCAACACGTCCTCCATGTCCGTGACAGAGATCGGCAGCGGATTGACCCGCCCGGTAACAGGAATGCATTTCTTCAACCCGGCTCCGGTCATGAAGCTTGTTGAGATCATCGCGGCGTTAAATACTCCGCAGGAAGATCTCGAGAAGATCGCAAAGATCAGCGAAGAGATCGGTAAGACACCGGTACAGGTAAAGGAAGCGGCAGGCTTTGTCGTAAACAGAATCCTTGTTCCGATGATCAATGAGGCAGTCGGAATCTACGCGGACGGCACAGCCAGCGCAGCAGATATCGACACAGCCATGAAACTTGGTGCAAACCACCCGATGGGACCGTTAGAACTTGGAGACATGATCGGACTTGACATCGTTCTTGCCGTCATGGAAGTCCTTCAGGCAGAGACAGGTGACCCGAAATACCGTCCGCATCCGCTTTTAAGAAAGATGGTACGCGGAAAGAAGCTTGGCAGAAAGACCGGAGAGGGATTCTACAAGTATTAATTAGGGAAAAAGGGCGGCAGGCTCAGGAAAGAAAGAATTTTCCTATAGCAGGACCGCATAATATTAAAACAAAATTATAGAAAGGAAAAGATTTTTCCTTTTGACTCAGATCAGATAATAGACCCATTAACAAACCTATCAAATAACACGATAGTATCCGGATCTTTAACACCATAGGGATCCGTACTACATAAATATCCTCATTATACTACGCGAAAACTGCATTGATATGCGTGCAGAGCGTACTCTGCGGGTATTGCCAGTGCCTTAGCAGGGAAAATAAAACGAGACCGGGAACATGAAAGTGTTCTTGGTCTCGTTTTGTTTTCCCGCAAAAAACACTATGCGGCGAAAATATCCGCCTGCGTAGAAAAGTTATTTGAAAAAATGGGGGCTGTTTTTTACAGCCCCCGCCAGTGGATTTAGTTATCTCTTGTTGCTTGCTCTCCAGATATGCATCTTCTCAGCCTCTGCGATCAGCTGGTCGCGGAACTGCGGATGTGCTACGGAGATGATAGCTTCTGTCTTCTGCCATGTCGGAAGACCCTTTAAGTTTACTTTACCGTACTCAGTTACGAGATAGTGGATATTCGCACGGGTATCGGTTATGATGGAGCCAGGAGCCAGTGTCGGAACGATTCTGGACTCTAAGGTGCCGTCTTTCTTCTTGAAGGTGGAAGAGCAGCAGATGAAGCTCTTTCCGCCCTTGGAAAGGTAAGCGCCCAGAACGAAGTCGAGCTGTCCGCCTGCACCGCTGATGTGCTTGATTCCTGCGGACTCAGCGTTTACCTGACCGAAGAGGTCGAGGTCAACCGCGTTGTTGATGGACATGAAGTTGTCCAGGGCAGCGATCGTGCGGATGTCGTTTGTGTAGTCTACCGGTGCAGACATGCACTCCGGGTTCTTATTTAAGTAGTCGTATAATTTCTTTGTGCCAGCGCCGAAGGCGTATACCTGACGGCCTTTGTCGATATTCTTTCTCGCGCCTGTGATCTTTCCGGCATTTGCGATATCAACGAAAGCGTCAACGTACATCTCTGTGTGAACACCGAGATCCTTTAAGTCGGATTTTGCGATCAGAGCGCCGACTGCGTTCGGCATTCCGCCGATACCAAGCTGTAAGCACGCACCGTCCGGGATCTCCTCAAGGATCAGCTTTGCAACTGCCTCATCAACGTCTGTTGCAGCAGCGCCGCCGCCCATCTCAGCGATCGACGGGTTGTCGCCCTCAACGATCATGTCAACATGGGAGATATGAACGCCCTCTTCGGTACCGCCGAAGCATACCGGCATGTTCTCATTTACTTCCACGATAACGACTTTGGCAGTCTCGCAGACAGCAGCCATATGGGATGCGTTCGGTCCGAAGTTGAAGAAGCCGTGCTCATCCATCGGAGCAACCTGGAATACAGCTACATCCGGTTTATTCTGGGATTCTCTGTAGTATCTCGGAAGCTCGGAGTAGCGGAGCGGAGCATAATAGCAGAAGCCCTGTGCGATGGCTTTTCTCTCGATACCGCTCATATGCCAGGAGTTCCATGTCATATGTTCTGCCGGATTCTCGAT
Organism: Paludibacteraceae bacterium; assembly: GCA_963646925.1. GTDB lineage: Bacteria > Bacillota > Clostridia > Lachnospirales > Lachnospiraceae > Pilosibacter. The sequence continues at coordinate 24,375 of CAVIYT010000151.1, read as the reverse complement.
CTTGAAGATTTCCGGTACCCACATTAAGATACCGCCGCGGAAGTTTACGTTTGTTAACTCAGGAAGTCTCTTTGCGATCTCCTTGTCGACAGCGATCGTAGTCGCGGTCGTCCAGCCGTAATCGACCCAGTCACCGGATTTGATTACAGAAGCTGCCTTCGCTGCGGAAACCAGCTTTTCCTGATACATCTGTTTGAAATCCATTTTTAATACCCTCTCTTTGTAACCATAAAAATTGATTGTGTTCCAGTCTTTTCCATATATCTAATAGAAACGACCATGAATTGCTATTATTTTAACATTTTATGATGACAAGGTCAATAATTCCCGCCAAAAGCATTCGTAAAACATGCCGAAAATCCAAAACACCGCTTCAAAGCGAAAAAGTAACTTTTGTACGAAAGGACATGGAAAGTTTCTAATTTGTTTAGAAAAAATATATAAAATGCTTATCATAATTATTTGACACAAAAACGGTTTGGTGATATGATTAGTTATACATAATATACTGCCTTGCTTGTGGAAAAATATATGGTGTAGAGCTTGGCAGCGGTATAATGAGGAGGAAAAGAAAATGGCAAAGAAAATTGTACTGGCAGGTGCATGCCGTACCGCAATCGGAACAATGGGTGGCGAATTAAGCACAGTCCCGGCTCCGGAACTTGGCGCAATCGTAATCAAAGAGGCTTTAAAGAGAGCTGGTGTAGCTCCGGAAGCTGTTGATCAGGTTTACATGGGTTGCGTAATCCAGGCTGGTCAGGGACAGAACGTAGCTCGTCAGGCTACATTAAAAGCTGGTCTCCCGATCGAAGTTCCGGCTGTTACGATCAACGTAGTTTGCGGTTCCGGTCTTGAGGCTGTTAACATGGCAGCTGAGATGATCCTTTCCGGCGACGCTGATATCGTTGTAGCAGGTGGTATGGAAAACATGTCCATGGCTCCGTACGCTATGATGAAAGGCCGTTACGGATACCGTATGGGCAATGCTACCTTAGTTGATACAATGGTTAACGATGCTCTTTGGGATGCATTCAACAACTACCACATGGGTATCACAGCTGAGAACATCTGTGATCAGTGGGGCCTTACAAGAGAGCAGCTCGATGAGTTCGCAGCAGTAAGCCAGCAGAAGGCAGAGGCAGCTCAGAAGGCAGGCGCATTCAAGGACGAGATCGTTCCGGTAGAAGTTAAGAAGAAAAAAGAGACAGTTATCGTAGATACAGATGAAGGTCCGCGTCACGGAACAACTGTTGAGACTCTCGGCAAGTTAAAACCGGCATTCAAGAAAGACGGCGGAATGGTTACAGCTGGTAACTCTTCAGGAATCAACGACGGCGCAGCAGCAGTTGTTGTTATGAGCGAAGAGAAAGCAAAAGAGCTCGGTGTTAAGCCGATGGCTACATGGGTAGCTGGTGCTCTTGGCGGCGTAGACCCGAAGATCATGGGTATCGGACCGGTTGCGGCTACAAGAAAAGTTCTTAAGAGAACAGGCATGGAGATCAAAGACTTCGATATCATCGAGGCTAACGAGGCATTCGCTGCACAGTCTGTAGCAGTTGGACAGGAACTCGGCTTTGACCTTTCCAAGTTAAACCCGAACGGCGGCGCTATCGCTCTTGGTCATCCGGTAGGAGCTTCCGGATGCCGTATCCTTGTTACACTTCTTCACGAGATGGAGAAGGCAGATGCTAAGAAGGGTCTTGCAACTCTTTGCATCGGCGGCGGAATGGGCTGCGCTACAATCGTAGAGAGAGACTAATCTAATCTGAGACATAGGCAAAATCTGAGGAGAACGTAATATGGGTTTTGTAAAATATGAGCAGGACGGTTTTGTTGGTATTATCACCATCAACCGTCCGGAGGCATTAAACGCATTAAACGCAGACGTTGTAAAGGATCTCGACGCTGTCCTTGACGGTATCGATCTCAACGCAACGAGAGTACTTGTTGTAACTGGCGCAGGCGAGAAATCCTTCGTAGCCGGCGCAGACATCGCTGCAATGAGTACAATGACTGTAAAGGAAGCACGTGAATTCAGTAAAGCAGGAAACGATGTTTTCCGTAAACTGGAGACACTTCCGATCCCGTCTATCGCTGCCGTAAATGGTTTCGCACTCGGCGGCGGAAATGAGCTTGCAATGAGCTGTGATATCCGTTACTGTTCCGAAAACGCTTTGTTCGGACAGCCGGAAGTTGGTCTCGGAATTACTCCGGGATTCGGCGGAACCCAGCGTCTCGCAAGACTGATCGGAACCGGCAAGGCAAAAGAACTGGTATACTCTGCTTTAAACATTAAGGCAGACGAGGCATACCGCATCGGTCTTGTAAACGGTGTTTGCACAAAGGAAGAGCTTATGCCGACTGTTATGAAGTTAGCTAAGAAGATCGCTTCCAACGCACCGATCGCAGTGAGACTTTCCAAGGAAGCTCTCACAGATGGATACCTTTCCGACATGGATCACGCGATCTCCATCGAGGAGAAATACTTCTCCGAGTGCTTCGAGACCGAAGACCAGAAGGAAGGAATGAAGGCGTTCCTAGAAAAGAGAAAAGTGGACGGCTTCAAGAATTGCTAATCGATAAGATTACATAATATTGTTGCATATATAAGGAGATAAAATCATGAAAGTTGGTATTATCGGCGCAGGAACCATGGGTTCCGGTATTGCACAGGCATTCGCACAGACTGAAGGCTATGAGGTAATGCTCTGCGACATCAATGAAACATTCGCAGCAAACGGAAAGAAGAAAATTGCTGCTGGATTCGAGAAGAGAATCGCAAAAGGCAAAATGACTCAGGAAGAGGCTGATAAGATCCTTAACAAGATCACAACTGGTGTGAAAGATATCTGCGGCGACTGCGACCTCGTTGTTGAGGCAGCAATCGAGAACATGGAGATCAAGAAGCAGACATTCAAAGAGCTCGACGCTATCTGCAAACCGAGCTGTATCTTTGCTACAAACACTTCCTCCCTCTCCATCACAGAGATCGGCGGCGCTGTTGAGAGACACGTCATCGGTATGCACTTCTTCAACCCGGCTCCGGTCATGAAGCTGGTTGAGGTTATCGCTGGCTTAAACACAAAGCCGGAAGATGTTGAGGCTGTCAAGAAGATCTCTGAGGAGATCGGCAAGACTCCGGTACAGGTAGAAGAAGCTGCTGGTTTCGTTGTAAACAGAATCCTTGTTCCGATGATCAACGAAGCAATCGGCATCTACGCTGAGGGCGTTGCTTCTGTAGAGGGTATCGATACCGCTATGAAGCTCGGCGCTAACCATCCGATGGGACCGTTAGCTCTCGGTGACTTAATCGGTCTTGATGTTGTTCTTGCAATCATGAACGTTCTTGAGACAGAGACAGGCGATCCGAAGTATCGTCCGCATCCGCTTCTTAAGAAGATGGTTCGTGGCGGTCTTCTCGGAAGAAAGACTGGCAAGGGCTTCTACGACTACAGCAAATAAGTTAAAAACAAGGGTTGCCTGACGGTGATCTTATCCCGTCAGGCAGCATGCCTTTTACAGTGTAAAGCATCCGCAAAGATCTGCTGATGCAGATCTGGTGTGTGGAGGAATAGCTTTTTTATTTTTACTTAAAATTGTTTATTTTTTCACAAAATGCTGAAAAGGCATCATCAGATGACTGACAGGCTGTGTAAAGATGCACAGATGGACGGACTTCTGATATTTAATTTGATACATCGGGAAAATGAAGCATCCACATTTTCCCATGTTATACATGATACAATTCACAAGGAGGAACTAAAAACATGGATTTTACATTAGGTAAAGAGCATGAGATGGCGAGAACACTGTTCCATGATTTCGCCGAGAAGGAAGTCAAACCCCTTGCTCAGGAGGTTGACGAGGAAGAGAGATTCCCGGTAGAAACCGTAGAGAAAATGGCTAAAAACGGTTTCCTCGGTATTCCGGTACCGAAGGAGTACGGTGGACAGGGCTGTGATCCGCTTACATACGCTATGTGCGTTGAGGAGCTTTCCAAAGTTTGCGGTACCACAGGTGTTATCGTTTCCGCTCATACATCCCTTTGCATGGATCCGATCATGACATTCGGTACAGAAGAGCAGAAGCAGAAATTCCTGGTTCCGCTTGCAAAGGGCGAGAAGTTAGGTGCATTCGGTTTAACTGAGCCGGGCGCTGGTACAGACGCTCAGGGTCAGCAGACAAAAGCTGTTTTAGACGGCGATGAGTGGGTATTAAACGGTTCCAAGTGCTTCATCACGAACGGTAAGTATGCTGATACATACATCGTTATCGCTGTTACAGGCACAGTTGAGAAACGTGGCAAAACTCAGAAAGAGATCTCCGCATTTGTTGTAGAGAAAGGAACACCGGGCTTCACTTTTGGTACAAAAGAGAAGAAGATGGGTATCCGCGGATCCGCAACATATGAACTTATTTTCACAGACTGCCGTATCCCGAAGGACAACCTGTTAGGTAAGAAGGGTGAGGGCTTCAAGATCGCTATGCATACACTTGACGGCGGACGTATCGGTATCGCTGCTCAGGCTCTTGGTCTTGCAGAGGGCGCTCTTGACAGAACTGTTGCTTACGTAAAAGAGAGAAAGCAGTTCGGCCGCACAATCGGTCAGTTCCAGAACACACAGTTCCAGCTTGCTGATATGGCAACAAAGGTAAAAGCTGCTCAGATGATGGTTTACCGTGCAGCAATGGCTAAGGCTACTCAGAAGTCCTACGGCGTAGAGGCAGCTATGGCTAAACTGTATGCAGCAGAGGTTGCTATGGAAGTAACAACAAAGGCTGTTCAGCTCCATGGTGGTTATGGTTACATCAGAGAGTACGACGTAGAGCGTATGATGCGTGATGCTAAGATCACCGAGATCTACGAAGGAACAAGTGAAGTTCAGAGAATGGTTATCTCCGGCGCACTGTTAAAGTAATTTAACAGCTGGAAAATCATAACTAAAAACGAAAATAAGGAGTGAAATACAGTGAAAATCGTTGTTTGTGTAAAACAGGTGCCGGATACTAAGGGCGGCGTAAAGTTCAAACCGGATGGAACACTTGACAGAGCAGCTATGCTCACAATCATGAACCCGGATGATAAAGCTGGTCTGGAGGCAGCTCTTCGCTTAAAAGATCAGTATGGTGCAGAAGTTACAGTAGTTACAATGGGTCTTCCGAAGGCTGAAGAGGTTCTTCGTGAGGCTATGGCTATGGGCGCTGACAACGGAATCCTTGTTACAGACCGTGTTCTCGGCGGTGCTGATACATGGGCTACTTCCCAGACAATCGCAGGCGCTTTAAGAAACCTTGACTATGACCTTATTATCACAGGCCGTCAGGCTATCGATGGTGATACAGCACAGGTAGGTCCGCAGATCTCCGAGCACCTTGGTCTCCCGGTAATCAGCTACGCTGAAGGTATCGAGATTGAGGGTGATTCCGTAATCGTTAAGCGTCAGTTTGATGATAGATACATGATGTTAAAGGCTAAAATGCCGTGCTTAATTACAGCACTTTCTGAATTAAATGAGCCGCGTTACATGACTCCGGGCGGAATCTTCGATGCATACAAGAAAGAGATCACCGTTTGGGGCAGAAAAGATCTGAAAGATGTCCTTGATTCCAACCTTGGTCTTAAAGGATCCCCGACTCAGATCGCTAAGGCTTCCGACAAGGTAAGAAAGGGTGCAGGCGTTAAGGAGACAAACCTTGATCCGTCCGCAGCTGCAAATTACATTGTTGAGAAACTTACTGAGAAACATGTACTTTAATTCAATAAAAGAAAAGTGTGGTGAAAAGTGATGAATTTAGCAGAATATAAGGGTGTATATGTCTTTGCACAGCAGGTAGACAATCAGATCAGCAGCATCGCTCTGGAGCTGATCGGAAAAGGTAAAGACCTGGCAAAAGATTTAGGAACAACTGTAACAGCAGTTTTAGTTGGTTCCAACGTAAAAGGTCTTGCAGACGAACTCGGTGAGTACGGCGCAGACAAAGTTATCGTTGTTGACGATCCGGAATTAAAGGATTACAGAACTGAGCCGTATACTCATGCGATCACTTCCGTTATCAACGAGTTCAAACCGGACATCTTCTTAATCGGTGCTACAGCAATCGGCCGTGACCTTGGTCCGCGTGTTTGCGCACGTATCCATACAGGTCTTACAGCTGACTGTACACAGCTTGATATCGGAGATTTCCCGCTTGTTGCTATGCCAGGTAAAGAGCAGAAACATGGTCAGCTCCTTATGACCCGTCCGGCATTCGGCGGTAACACAATCGCTACAATCGCTTGCCCGGAATTCCGTCCGCAGATGGCTACAGTACGTCCAGGCGTTATGCAGAAGCTTGACCGTGAGGCTGGCAGAAGAGCAGAAGTTATCGAGTTCAACCCGGGCTTCACTCCGGACAACAAGTACGTTGAGATTCTTGAGATCGTTAAGGCAGTATCCGACGTAGCTGATATCATGGATGCAAAGATCCTTGTTTCCGGCGGCCGTGGAGTTGGCAGCGCTGAGAACTTCAAACTGCTTGATGACCTCGCAGAGGCTATTGGCGGTACAGTAAGCTGCTCTCGTGCAGTAGTAGATTCCGGCTGGAAGCCGAAGGATCTCCAGGTTGGACAGACTGGTAAGACTGTTCGTCCGCACGTATACTTCGCAATCGGTATTTCCGGTGCTATCCAGCACGTAGCTGGTATGGAAGAGTCTGACATCATCATTGCGATCAACAAAGATGAGTCCGCTCCGATCTTCGATGTAGCTGACTACGGTATCGTAGGCGACTTAAACAAGATCGTTCCGATGCTGACAGAGAAGATCAAAGAAGCTAAAGCTGCAGCAGCTAAATAATTTACGTGAATTGTAAATGTATATAAAGTAGGTAGAGTGATTCTGCCGGCAGTGTCCACACAGGTGATAAATCCCCGTCCGGTTTTCCGGGCGGGGATTTTTGCGTCTATACAGTCGGAAGAAAGTGTCGATGCATGTTTTACAGGTGTCCTTTTTGCGTTGAAAAACCATCACAAGATAAATGTTGTGTATAATTGAAAAACAGATCCAATATTCGAGCACATTCGACAAAAACAAGAAAATAATTGTTTGAGAAATTACGATAATGATGCTAAGGTGTGGCTAAACAAACAGATGCAGACGTGCAAATGTGAAAGACTAACTTGAGATGGTCGAAATATACGAATAAAAGGAGGAAGGTACATGACGAAACAGGAACTGTTCGAGTATATAGCCGGACAGGAAGCGTTTTTAAATAAAGTAAGCGATTCCGTCTGGGACAATCCGGAGACCTGTTACAGTGAAAAAGTCTCTTCTGAAATTATCTGCAAGGCTCTTGAGGAGCAGGGGTTTCAGGTAGAGAAAGGCATTGCGGGGATTCCGACTGCGTTTACGGGTATATTTGGCAACGGAAAACCGGTGATTGGATTCCTCGGCGAATTTGACGCATTGTCTGGCCTCAGTCAGGTGGCAGGCGCGACCGAAAAGATCGCGGTCCATCCCGGTGGAAACGGACATGGGTGCGGTCACAACCTTTTAGGAACAGGCTGTCTTGCGGCTGCGATCGGTTTAAAGAAATATCTGGAAGAGACGGGAAAAGAAGGAACCGTTATTTTCTATGGATGTCCGGCTGAAGAAGGCGGAGGCGGAAAGACTTTCATGGCAAGGGAAGGTTGTTTCGATCATCTGAATGCCGCGATCGCATGGCATCCGGGAGACGCGTATGGAAGCTCTGCGGGAAGTACACTCGCGAACTGCCAGATCTACTTCCGGTATAAAGGAATCAGCTCCCATGCGGGAATTTCCCCACATCTCGGGCGCAGTGCATTGGACGCGGTGACGTTATTCAATGTGGGAATCCAGTTCCTCAGAGAACATGTTCTTCCGTCCGTTCGGATGCATTACGCGGTAACCGATACCGGCGGATTTTCCCCGAATGTTGTTCAGCCGACAGCGGAAGTGCTTGTACTTTTAAGAGCGGAGGACAATGCAACCGTTGCGGATGTGAGATCCAGAGTCGAGGATATTGCTAGAGGCGCAGCGTTAATGACAGGAACAGAGCTGGAGATCGACTTTGTAAAAGCAACCTCGAACACGGTACCGAACCATGTTTTAGGATATGACGCAGTTGAAAATTTGAAATTGTTGAAACTTCCGGAATTTTCTAAAGAAGATGTGGAATTCTACAGTAAGATTTCAGCAACAAATAAGAATGGTGATCCGGAACATCCGATTGCGGATACGATCCCGGACTTCAAGCCGGTCGAGACCGTATTCCCGGCATCTTCCGATGTCGGAGATGTAAGCTGGATCGTTCCGACAGTTTCCCTCAGCGCTCCGACATGGCCGGTTGGAACAGCAGCGCATTCCTGGCAGGCTGTAGCTGTTGGTAAGAGTACACCGGCACATAAGGCAACGCTGATGGTTGGCGAAGCGATGGCTGGAGTTGCGGTGGATCTGATCGAGAAACCGGAACTTCTGGAGAAAGCAAAGGAAGAATTAAATAGAAGACTTAAAGGTGGAAAGTATGAATGCCCGATCCCGAAAGGCGTTGTTCCGAGAGCACTTTCCATGAAAAAATAAGTTTTGCGGATGAAAGTTAAGTAACTGTACAAGAACCGGAAGATGGAGTGAGAAGAGATCCATCTTCCGGCAAGAGAAAAGGGGGACTTTATATGCCTACACAAACAATCATATGTCTGGTCGTATTCGTAGCAACTCTGGCACTTTACATGTCCAACAAATTTCCTCTTCCGCTTGTATCCATGGCTGCAATGGGAATCTATGTTATCACAGGATGTCTTGAGCCGAAGGCGGCATTAAGCTGTTTCTCAAACTCCTCTGTTATCATCATGGGCTCCATGTTCATCGTAGCAGGCGGACTCAGCCGTACCCAGATGGTACATAAGGTAACGAACCTTGCATACAAGGTTTCCGGCGGAAGTTTCCAGAAAGGTATGATCCTGTACTGTCTGGTTACTCTTGCAATCGCGCAGGTTGCACCGTCCGCGATCCTGATCTTCTCTATCTGCTATCCGTTAGTTGCAGATTTCTGCCGTAAGAATAATCAGAGCCCATCTAAGGCGATGTTCTCTATCGTACTGATCTGTATCTGTACCGTAACATCCCTTCCGATCGGTTCCGGCGCTACTTCTTATATTACAGCGAACACCATGTGGGAGACTTATGGTGTGACAGCAAGAGAAGGAATGTTTGATCCGATGTTCGTGTATGTTCCGACGATCATTCTTTCCGTATTATTCGCAATGTTTTACTGTCCGAAGGTAGCTCCGGATTATGGTCCTCTTTATACAGAAGTTCAGTTAAGACAGATGAAAGAGCAGAAACCGTTACCGCCGTTCCAGGAGTTCTGTGGTTATGGAATTTTCGTTGCGGTTGTAATCGCGATCTTATTCTCCAATAAACTTCCAGCAACGATCCCAACCTGGATGATCTGCTTTATCGGCGCTGTTTTAACGATCCTTACAGGTGTCCTCTCCGAGAAAGAAGCGATGGAATCCTTAACAATGCCGCCGATCTTCCTCTATATCGGTTCTTTGGCAGTCGGAAACGCACTGGTAGCGTCTGGCGCAGGCGACTTTATCGCACAGGCACTCCAGACGATCCTTGGCGAGAACCCGTCCAAGTGGCTTGTAATCATCCTTTTCTGGTTCACAGGATTTATTGTAACACAGTTTATGTCCAATATGGCTCTGTACTCCGCATTACAGCCGGTTGTACTGCTTTTATGCGCAACATACGCATGGAACCCGACAGGACTTTTCAACATGTTATTTAAGGCTACATTCACTTCTTACCTGACACCATTATCCACAGTTGCAATTCCGCTCTGTATGTCAGTTGGTGGATATAAGCAGAAAGACCTCTTTAGAATGGGAATCGTTCCGGCGCTTGTGATTTCCGTGGCGAACATTATCTGGGTAGGATTATTCTTCCCGCCATACTAAAGAATGAGGTTATAAAGGAGAAAATCGTTTATGAAGGGTGATAAAAAGAGAAATTTTGGCTGGGTGATCGTTGCATATGGTGTTCTCTGTATGCTGGTGCTTCACTATGGTACGATCGGAAGTCAGGCGATCTTCTTGTTACCGATTACGAAAGATCTGGGGGTCAGCACAACAACGCTGACCCTTGCGTCTACGTACAGCACCATTGTGAGTTTCATTGTTACTCCGATAGCAGGAAAGCTCATGAACGACAAAAGCCTGAAAAAGCTGTTATTTATGGGTGTACTTGGAACGGGGGCTACGATGGTGGCCCAGAGCTATGTTACATCCGTTTACGCGTATTACGCGGTGATTCTTGTACGAACGGTATTTAACCCGTTCGCATTGATGATGCCGTTCGCGACGCTGGCGGCGCGGTGGTTTCCGAAAGAGAGCCGTTCTTTCGCGACAAGTATCATCTTTGTAGGAATCAGCCTTGGCGGAGTTCTGTTATCGAATCCTCTGACAGCGGCTATCGAGATGTTCGGATGGCGAGTGACATACCGCTGGTACGGACTCTTGGCGATGATTCTTGTATCTCCGCTGGCACTCATCTTTGTGCGGGATCATCCGGAAGGATACGAGGAGCAGATCCGCGCGGAAGAGCCGGAAGGATCCGGGGAAAAAGCTGATTTTATCACACTTTTTAAGGATCCGAGGTTTTTATTGATCGTTGTGGGAATGGGATGTATCTCCTTTATTGGATGTTCCCTGTACCATATTTCTTCTTATGTACAGTCACTCGGATATGACGCGCAGTTTGGTGCCACCGTCATTTCCCTGTACAATTTCGTATGCATCTTTTCGAAGATGATCATGGGACGCCTGTTTGACCGGAAAGGATTAAAGGGCGGAGTGATCTTTGGGGCGATCGGAATCATCGGTTCCTATTTCCTGATGACGATCTCCGTACTTCATTCCAGTGTTCCGATGCTTTTGCTCATCGCGTTCTTTTACGGAATCGGAAATACATGCCAGAGCATTACGGCTCCGTCGATGGTTTCCGGAGTATTTGGAGTTAAAAATTACAGTGAGATCTATGCGAAACTCAGTACCGTTACATTAGCAATCAGTGCGGTCAGCACTCCGGTCATCTCCGCAATCTATGAGAAGAGCGGAAATTACATGGCAGCCTGGGGATTATGCATGATCTTATCGATCGTTTCCACCGTTTGTCTTCTGGCAGTAGGAAAGCTGAAGCCGAAAAAATAAATTGGGATGACAGATGATGCTGAAACAGCAAGGAGGTTCTTATGGAAATGTTAACAATGATTTGTGAAAAATTGTGGATCGTCATGATGCTGGCAGCATTTTTTATCTGTCTCGCAAAAGGATGGCTGAGAAAAGGCTTTTATATTACGAGAGAGCAGGAGGAAGAGAACGAATACCGGGAAAAACTGGAAAAAGAGAAGAAACGGCAGGAGATCCTGAAAAAATCGAAGATGAGCTGCCGTGCGGAAAAGTGATTTCCGGGTAAAATAAAGGCTCTAAGATCAATAGTCAGGGTGGAATCTGTAGAAATTCCATCCTGTTATTGATTTTAGAGCCTTTTTTGCTGCTATGGATCAGAGAAAACTGCTGGAGACAGGGCAGCAGGTCTCCTTATCAGTGCAGCGTAATTTCGGAATAGTATTGATTATTGGCCCATGGCAGATATTCGGCGCGTACCTTCTGGATCTGTTCCTGATAATAGGTGCGGACCATGGAGCAAAAGTCTGTGACATAGGCCGGGAGATTTCTCTGGGCAGAAGTAATAAGGTCGATCGTCATGAAATCGCTGTAGTTTTCAAGCTTTAATACCTGAAGCTGCGCGGAAGAGGACGTCTCACTGTGACAGGAAAGATTTGCCTTGATCAGCTGATTTTCCGGACAGAACATGGCTGCCTTTCCGGTTTTACAGATAGCCATCTGGGCGTTATTATCCTCGATCTTAAAGATATATTTGGATTCAAACCCGGCTTTCAGCATAGTCCGGTGTAGGTTTTGGGCCATAAGGCTGATATTGGAGCTGGCTGTCATAGGTAGCATGGAGAGTTCTTTGCGTGTCAGAGCCTTTCGGGATTCATCCCAGCCAGGGATCCGTTCTTTCAGAAGGTCCGGGGACGCGAGAAAGACGATATCTTCCTCACCGATCCGGTCAGCCCGGGTGTTGGCGAGAGCGGTACAGTTAGCGCCGAGGATCACATCAGCGGTTCCCTCGGTCAGTACTTTTTCTGTATAGGCGCTGTGAATAAAATGGACATCAAGTTCCACATCCGGATATTTCTCATGAAACTCCAGAAACGGGTCGATCAGAAAGATCCGCGCCCGGTTCAAATGGGTTCCGAAACGGATCGTGCCGTGGATCGAGGAACTGTCTGTCTTAAGTTTCTGCATGGTGCCTTCCTCGATATCACGGATCTGGATAAAGGACTGGTAGAGCGTCTTTCCGGCATCGGTCAATGTAAGATGCGGAGTCCGCTCAAAAAGTTTCACACCGCAGGCTGTTTCCAGGCGGTGAATATGGTTGCTGAGACATTGCTGGGTAACGAAAGCTTTTTCAGCAGCTTTGGAGAAACTCATTTCTTCGACTGCGTACATAAACATCAATTGGTTCGTTGTCATAAAAATACCTCGAATCATAAAGGGGGACGCACAAGTTTTTTGTTGTGGGAAAAACATATACAAGTTTTTTGTTGTGCGACTAATAAAACATCATAAAAAAAGCTTTAGTATCTTTTGATGTCATTTACAGACAGATACTCTTTTATTTTATCATTTTAGAGTGATAAAAACAACTGTGAGTTTTCTGGCTGATTATGGGAGAATATTACAGATAGATCACTGTACCTAAAACCGGAAAAAACAGTTATACAAAGGATGAGGGCTGTGCTATGATAAAATGAAAGAAAGTGATGGGGAATGAATGATGGGGCGGTTCCGACATAGTTACTGCAGAAATTCATGAACATCTAAGAAGAGACAGGGAGGCAGATCTATGAACTTACTCGATCTATTCAGTCTTCAGGGGACGCTGTTTGCCTTGATGTTGGTGGGAGCTGTGTTGAAGAAGAAGGGGATCATCGACGCAAACGGAAAGAAATGCCTGACGGATCTCTGCATCAATGTGGTGATCCCGTGTAATATCTTTAAGTCGTGTCTGCTCGAATTCAATATGGAGATCTTCCGGTCCTGTGCGCTGCTTTTACTGGCGGCGGTGATCATGCAGGCGGTCTGCCTGACTTTAAATAAGTTTATCTTTAACCGGTATGTGCCGCAGAGAAGAAAAGTTCTTCAGTACTGCACGATCGTGCCGATGAGCGGATTTCTTGGGAATCCTATTGCGGAGGCGATCTACAATGAGATCGGTGTTCTGTATACGTCCATCTTTCTGATTCCGATGCGGATCATCATGTGGTCCGTGGGGACAACCTACTTTGTTGCGGATGAGAAGGTGGATAGGAAGAAGGTCGCGAAGAATGTGTTGACTCACCCGTGTCTGGTGGCGATCTATCTGGGGCTTATCTGCATGGTGACACAGGTGAAGCTGCCGTCGGTCATCACGGCGACGGTGAAGTATCTCGGAAACTGCAACAGCGCGCTGACGATGCTGATCGTGGGAACGATTCTGGCGGATGTGAAGATCACGACGATCTTTAATAAGGATACGGCGCTGTTTTCCGTGTTCCGCCTGATCATTCTTCCGGCAACGGCTCTGGCTGTTGGGCTTGGACTGGGGCTTGATACCACGTCCCTTGGCATCAGTGTCCTGATGACCGGTATGCCTGCGGGGGCCACAGCGGCGATCTTTGCGGCGAGATACGACAGCGACGCCCTGTTTGCCACGAGGTGCGTGGTCATGACCACGTTAGCGTCCATGGTGACGCTGCCGATCTGGTGTTATCTGGTTGGATAGAAGAAGGGTTTTGCGGGTATGTGTTGGCAGCAGGCGATTGAAAGTGAACGGTTAAGTTGCTGAGCCAGTCTGGGCTAGGGCCGTGTTCGCGGCATCCATAAAGTTCTGGATCGCCTTCCACTGATAGGGCTGTTCGAGGCAGCCGAAGCGGATCTTATATTTTGCGGATCGTCCGAGGTGGATGATCCGCATTTTTTTGCGCTGATCGGCGGTGAGGGAACTCAGGGCAAGGTTTAGCGGTGAGATGCAGGCGCCTTTTCCGGCGGCGCAGAGTTCTAAGAGCATGCCCATGTTGTCGGACTGGGTCTTTACGATCGGTTTGAAATTGCCCATGTTGATGAAATATCTTGCGAGCTGACCTGCGATGTCGGTAGCGTAGTTTAAGAGAAATGGGCAGTGTTCAAATATGGAAAAGTCCTCTGGCTTTCTCAACAGCAGCTGCTCTGGCTCGGAATCTGTCGGAACAGGAAGAGTCAGGTGAGAGAATGGAACGGTATCATTGGCAGTGCAGTCAGAGGAATTGGAGCCGGAAGCGGAGGAACCAATAGTCCCTGGAACGTGTCGGAAGATGGAATCAGCCGGAGATGGTTCGGAAATGACTTCCTGGAACAGGGAATCCGCGAGGAGAAGAACGACTTCTTCCTCATAGAAATCTGTCAAAGTGATTCCGGGAAGAGAATCCGGGAATTTCGCAATGGCGAGATCGATCTTGTGTTCCATCAGATCTTTTTGAAGCCCTGTATTCGCGTTCTCGATGACCTGGATCTCCATATGTGGAAAACGCCGCTGATATTCGGTGATGATTCCAGGCATGATGGCGTGACAGCGGGTGAAGGAGATGCCGATCCGCAGGACGCCCTGCTCGTTCTTGTTGAGATCGGCGAATTCGTGCTGCATAGCGCGGTATTTTTTCTGGAAATCGGCGGCGTACTGGCGGAAAATCTCGCCGGCGTAGGTGAGTTCCAGGGGAACATGGCGGACGAAGAGCCTGCAGTCAAGTTCCTGCTCCAGGTTGGCGATGTGGGTGCTTAAGGTCTGCTGGGTGATATGGAGAGCGTCGGCGGCTTTTGTGAAGCTGAGTTTCTCGGCGGTCATAAGGAAATAGTCCATGGAAAGAAAGTTCATATGAAAACCTCCTGAATATTTAAAATGAAAGCTGAAATACAGGGAGCTGCACCTTTGCATATCTGCAATGCTGACCGTAAAAGATATGGAACAGTCCCGCTGAACTTGTTAAAACTAATGTAGATAATAGAACTGCTGTAATCAATAATACAGTAATTTAACTGTATTATATATCAGAAAATACAGTTAGACAAGTGAGACATCCAGGCGTATACTAAAACCATAAAGGTGAATCAGGACATCTGAACAGGGAACGGATGTCTGAGGGAATGGTTCACGAAAGAAAACAGGGAAGAGGTAAATACTATGAAGGTACATATCAGCGAGACGGCTGTTCTGGTCGTATTTGCGGTGACACTGATCGGGTGTATCCTTGCAGGAATCCCGATCCTGGCGGCACTGGCGATCGGATATCTGATCTTTTTTGCGTATACACTGAGCCGCGGCTATACGGTCAGAGACATTTTCGCAATGTCCTGGAAGGGAATCAAGACGGCGAAAAATATTTTAATTACATTTTTGCTGATCGGCATGCTGACGGCGCTCTGGCGGGCGGCGGGGACGATTCCGGCGATCGTGTCCTACTGCGCAGGGCTTATGAACCCGGCGGTGATGATCCTGATGGCATTCCTCTTAAACTGCCTGGTATCAGTTCTCACGGGAACTGCCTTCGGAACGGCGGCCACCATGGGCGTGATCTGTATGACCATGGCGAAGGCGATGGGATGCAACGAGATCCTGGCGGGAGGCGCAATCCTGTCAGGCGTATTTGTCGGAGACCGGTGTTCTCCAGTATCTACCAGTGCATTGTTGATATCAGAGCTGACTCACACAAATATTTTTGACAATATCCGATTAATGGTGAAAACGGCAATCGTTCCGTTGCTTGTAACCTGCGTGTTTTACGGTGTCTGCGGAATTATTTTCCCGGCAGCGGGAGCAGGAAATCTGTCCCTGGCGGAGAGCTTTTCCAGTGTATTCCGCCTGGGACTGATCCCGATTCTTCCGGCGGTGGTGATCATGGTCTTATCACTGTTCCGGGTGCAGGTCCGGATAGCGATGCTCGCAAGTATTGTGACAGCCCTTGGCGTGTGCCTTTTCTGGCAGCACACGGATCCGTCCCTGATCGTTGGAATTCTGGTGAATGGTTATAAATCCCCGGACCCGGCGATCTCGTCCATGATCGACGGCGGCGGGATCATGTCCATGGTGCGGGTGGCGCTGATCATTACGATCTCGTCCTCCTATTCTGGGATTTTTGAAGGAACGGGGCTCTTGAATGGATTAAAGTCAAAAATGGGGGCTGTGAGCAGAAAGATCACTCCGTTTGGCACGATCCTTATGACTTCCGTGGTGGCAGGAATGGTAGCCTGCAACCAGACGCTGGCGACAATGCTTGTGGATCAGATCTGCAAGAATCTGGAGCCGGATCAGCAGAAGTTTGCCATCGATATGGAAAATTCCGTTATTGTCACGGCTCCGCTCGTTCCGTGGTCCATTGCCGGGGCGGTTCCGCTGGCGTCTGTGTCGGCCCCGCTCGTGTCTATCGCGGCGGCGGTGTTCCTGTATTTGCTTCCGATATGGCATCTAATAGTGAGAGCCAGAAAGACTGCGTGACGGGGCGATGTGTTTTCTGTTCTAACTGAAAAGAGCAGGAGATGGAAATAAGATTAAAAATGTGGGTGACTGTCAGGGGAGATAGGTTATGAGATCAACAGAAAAATTCACAATTGAATCGGAAAATAAGAGTCGGGCAGAAGAGTCCGACCGGGAACGCTGCGTCAGACTTCAGAAGGAAAATGAAGAACTGAGGCAAATGCTCGATAAGATTCAAAAGATGGTTTTTGAGTATTCCAACGGTTGACTACCTCCAGCCTTTTATCCGCGGCACCGCTGGTCCTGCCCCTTGGACATTGGCGGTGTCTTTTTTGCGCAAAAAAGATCCCGGCGGTAACATGTCCTGCCGGGATCAAGCCTAAGTTTTTATGAAAGAGAGTTATTATTTCTGATTTTTCTCGACTTCTGCCTTCTTCATTGCGCGAACCTTTGTGGAAAGACCATAGAGGTTGATGAAGCCGGTAGCGTCGTGGTGATCGTAGAGGTCGCCTGTTGTGAAGGAAGCGATGCTCTCGTTGTATAAGGAGTACGGGGAAGTTGTGCCCTGTTTGATGATGTTGCCCTTGTAGAGTTTCATCTTGCACTCACCAGTTACGTATTCCTGTGTGGACTCAACGAATGCCTGTAATGCCTCACGCAGCGGGCTGAACCATTTTGCGGAGTAAACGACATCAGCGTACTCGTTGTCAATGTTCTTCTTATATTTTAATGTCTCTTTGTCTAAGATCAGTTCCTCTAACTGTTTGTGAGCCTCAAGAAGGATGGTTCCGCCAGGAGTCTCATAAACACCACGGGATTTCATGCCGACCATACGGTTCTCAACGATATCGGTGATGCCGATTCCGTTCTTGCCGCCGAGCTCATTTAATTTTGTGAGGATCTCGGAGAATTTCATCTTCTCGCCATTTAATGCAACCGGGAAACCTTTCTCGAAGGAGATGGAGATCTCTGTCTCTTCATCAGGTGCCTTCTCTGGTGTTACGCCGAGTACGAGCATATGATCGTAGTTCGGAGCCTGTGCCGGATCTTCAAGCTCAAGACCTTCGTGGCTGATGTGCCAGATGTTGCGGTCACGGCTGTAGCTGTCGTTCTTCTTGAACGGAAGATCGATGTTGTGCTGTGCGCAGTACTCTAATTCTTCCTCACGGGACTGGATGTTCCATGTTCTCCACGGAGCAATGATCTTCATATCCGGAGCGAGAGCCTTGATACCGAGCTCAAAACGAACCTGATCGTTTCCTTTACCGGTAGCACCGTGGCAGATCGCAACAGCGCCTTCCTTCTTAGCGATGTCAACGAGAATCTTTGCGATCAGCGGACGAGCCATCGCGGTACCGAGGAGATACTTGTTCTCGTATACTGCGTTTGCCTTTACACATGGAGCGATATACTCGTCACAGAATTCATCGACAACATGCTCGATGTATAATTTGGAAGCGCCGCAGTATTTTGCTCTCTCTTCCAGACCGTCTAACTCATTTCCCTGTCCAACGTCGATGCAGACACAGACTACATCGTAATCATAATTTTCTTTTAACCACGGAATCAGAACTGTTGTGTCGAGTCCGCCGGAATATGCTAAAATAACTTTCTCTTTCATAATTGATGTCCTCCAATTTGTTCAGACGTTTTATTTCTTTGTACTTCATAAATATACATCGGAAGATGCATAATGTCAAGTATAAAATGTATTTTTATGAAGAAAATTGTATATTATGCAAATAAGATGCATAATTGGGCATGTTTTGAGATAAATCCTATGAATACGATAGGAATAATAGAACTAGGATTGACAAGTATCATGAAATCATGGATAATAGGTTTCAAGACTGTGCAGACCGGCTGCCATATTATATGGAAGAAACTGCCGGGTAAAAAGACCGGAACGGCTGCTCAGAGAGTAAATTTGGAAGGAAATATGTTCATGGGACAGTGGAACGAATATCTGGAAGTTCTGGCATCCAAGGCACCGACTCCGGGAGGCGGAAGCGCGGCGGCGGTTTACGGCGCCATCGGGACGGCTCTCGGTGAGATGGTGGGAAACCTGACTGCGGGGAAGAAAAAGTTTGCAATATATGAGGAAGATGTTCAGAAGATCCTCGCAAGACTCAGTGAGGCGAGAATGGATTTTATCCGACTCGAGAAGGCGGACGAGCAGGCGTTTGAGCCGCTCTCGGAGGTCTACCGCATGAAGGCGGAGACGGACGAGGAGAAGAAGATAAAGGAAGAGCGGATGGAAGAATGCCTGAAGGCCGCGGCGAAGGTTCCGATGGAGGTCATGGAGCGGGCGGTCAGCGTGATGGATGATATTGAGTTTCTGGCGCTCCACGGAAGCAGACTTGCGGTCAGCGACGCAGGCGTCGGGATCCAGGGAATCCGGTCCGCGCTTCTCGGCGCTGTCATGAGCGTGTATATCAATACGAAGATGATGAAGGACCGGGAGTATGCCGAAGCGGTGAACAGCCAGGCGGAGCTTCTTATAAGGAAGGGAACGGAACAGGCAGACCGGATCTATGAGATTGTGTTAAAGGCGGTAAGAGGATGATCACATTAAAGGGAGCAGAGGTTTCTGCAAAAATCAAGGAACAGGTTCTCGTGATGAACGGGAAATTAAACGGATATGTGCCCACAGCGGCCATCGTCCGGATCGGGGAGCGTCCGGATGACCTCTCCTACGAGAGAAATGTCATGAAACGCATTGCGGCATATGGAATGGAGACGAAGTCTTACGTGTATCCGGCGGATATCAGTGAGGAGGAGTTTTTCGCGGAGTTCCAGAAGATCAATGACGATGAGACAATCGATGGAATTCTGTTATTCCGTCCGCTGTCGAAGCATATCAATGAGAAGCGCGCGGAGCAGATGATCCGACCGGAGAAAGATCTGGATGGAATCTGCGCGGTGAATACGGCGAAGGTGTTTGCGGGAGAGAAGGACGGATTCTCGCCGTGTACGGCTGAGGCGGTCATTGAAGTGCTGAAAGCGTTTGATATTCCAATGGAAGGAAAGCGCGCGGTGATCGTTGGACGCAGCATGGTCGTTGGACGTCCGCTGTCCATGTTGATGTTAAAGGAAAACGCGACGGTGACTGTATGCCATACAAGGACGAAGGACTTAAAGGCGGTCTGCCAGGAAGCGGATATTCTCGTCGCGGCGGCAGGTAAGGCGAAGATGTTAGACGCGTCATTCTTAAAGGAAGGCGCTGTGCTGATCGATGTTGGAATCAACGTGGATGAGAATGGAAAGCTCTGCGGAGACGTTCTCTGGGACGGTCTGGAAGCAAAAGCCTCCGCGGCGACCCCGGTCCCGGGCGGCATCGGCGCTGTGACGACGGCTGTGCTGGCGAAGCATCTGGCGATGGCGGCGGAGAGAAAGATGGAACATCGATAGAGAGCGTACAGAGCAAAATACTGTAAAATTAAAATGCTCCAGTATATATTCACACAGGGCTAGTTTAACTGAAAAATATTTGTATCAGCAATTGGTATCGGGCAGCATAGCTGTATAAAAACCTCCTGACCATGGAATCCTAAGGGAAACATGGTTTCAGGAGGTTTTTTATGTGGGGAATTCTGGTGGCATTGCTCTCTGGGGCGCTTATGAGCCTGCAGGGAATCTTTAATACGGAGGTGACAAAGCAGAGCAGTATCTGGGCGGCGGCTGGCTGGGTACAGATGACAGCGTTTGTGACCTGTGTGGTTTTATATTTCGTTACCGGCTGCGGGGAGATCTGGGGAATGTTTTCCATTGATCGGAAGTACATGCTGCTCGGCGGCGTCATGGGCGCGTTTATTACCTGGACGGTGATCAAAAGCATGGATGGCCTGGGACCGGCGAAGGCGACGCTGCTCATTGTTGTGACCCAGATACTGGTCTCTTATATTGCGGAGGTATTTGGACTTTTTGGAGTGGAGAAGGCAGCATTTGAGTGGCGGAAGCTTATTGGAGCGGCGCTGGCGATTGCGGGGATCGTGATGTTTCGGTGGTAGCGCGGCGCAGGGCGTCCTGGAAACGGGCGAAGTTATCGGCGGTGGCAGCAGTTTCTGTGAGATCCATTCGCTGGTCAGGGGTGAGGTACTTGATTGCGGAGGATGAGAGCTCTCCTGCTTTTTTGCCAAAGCGGGAGATGATGACTTTCATGAGCATTTTATAGCTTGTTTCATCGCTGCCTTGGGCGAGCCCCTGCGAAAGACCTTGGGATAGCCTCTTTGCTTCACGCTCTGCTAACCAAATATCCATTGCTTTACACATATTTATTTTTCCTCCTTTTGTCTGCATCATACGGGGCTCTAATAAAGTCGGCATATTCGTATGAGTGGCAATCATTTCATATGCATCTTTATCTAGCATTTGATATTCTGATGTATTCAATTGTGCTCAAGTTCATACCTCCTTTGTGCAGGAGTCAGAACATGTAAAGTGGCCAATATTGTCAGCTGCTTTCCACTGTATTCCGGATTCTCCTGCTTTTAAATTGATTGAAAATAATGAAAGAATATAAAAGCAATGAAGTTCCGAAATGTGAAAAGACGGATCATAGTCCGGATAGAAACTTAGAAAATATGCTTTTATAATAGCTTGTGTAACTGTTCAGCAGGTCTGCGCACTTGCTGCGCTGACCGTAAGAAAACATAGGCTGGAACGGCAAAAATCCCATCAGCGAAGCTGATCTGGAATGGATTTTTGTGCGTAACTATGAAGATACTGAATAGTTACGATTTTGTGGTGATATCGTATCACAGGATATGCGGGATAGCAAGGTAGTATGGTATGTAAAATTATAAAAATTTTCGAAACTGCGTGGAAGATTGCAGGATGGAGGGGACTTATAAGCAAGGGAGAAGCACAGTGGTTCGGTGTCGACACTGATATGAAAATTTTAAAACGATCGCGCGTAAAGTTTAAAAAAATTAAATATATAATTTAAAATAAATAAAAACATATTGACAAACTAGGAAATTGGGGTTATGATAGCGCCATCGGATTTGAGAGAGGTCCGACAGGGAAAGAAAAGATGACCGTTCCGGGATGGGCGGTTGGAAAGGAGATACAGGTATGAGCACTGCGAGAAGAACCGACATGAACAATATGTGTTGTTGTTGCTGTTGTATGTGTACTTCCGGGCGCGTTTTGCGGTCAGGTGCTTTGCTGTGCGGCACAGCGCCTGTATACAGAAAATAATTTCCTGTAAATACCGAAAGATGCGCCCGGAAGTGTAAAAGCTTCCGGGCTTTTTATTTACGCGGATGACGAAAAAGGGGGAATCCCTGGTGATGACCGCGAAAACTTGAGAGGCCGGTTGAAAGCGCTTCTCGAATGGGGAGGAAGAAACATTGATTCAGATCGAACATGTAAGCAAAACCTTTTCCGGAAAAAACGGAACAGTCCATGCGCTGGACGACGTGAGTATCCATGTGGAGAAAGGTGATATCTGCGGTATCATCGGATTTTCCGGAGCCGGAAAGTCCACACTGATCCGCCTGGTAAACGGACTTGAGACGGCGGACAACGGAAAAGTCACTGTCTGTGGAAAGGAACTTTCCACATTGAAGAAGCCGGAACTTCGGACACTGAGAAGAAAGATCGGAATGGTCTTCCAGCAGTTTAATCTCCTGGAGTCCAAGACGGTATACCACAACATCGCGCTTCCGTTGATTCTCGCTAAGACCCCGAAGGCGGAGATCGATAAAAAGGTCATGGAAGTTTTAAAAATCGTTGAGCTGGAAGATAAAAAAGATACATATATCAGCCAGCTTTCCGGCGGACAGAAACAGCGTGTGGGAATCGCGAGAGCGCTGACCACCGACCCGGAGCTGCTTCTCTGCGATGAGGCCACAAGTGCCCTGGACCCGCAGACCACAGAGTCCATCTTGAAACTTTTAAAGCGGATCAACCGTGAGATGGACGTCACGATCCTTCTTATCACACACCAGATGCAGGTCGTTCAGATGATTTGCAACAAGGTAGCGGTCATGGAGAGCGGAAAGATCGTGGAGTCCGGCAGTGTCCTGGAAGTCTTCGGATCCCCGAAGATGCCGGTGACGAAGCGGTTCGTCCAGACGGTCATCCGGGACCAGATTCCGGACAGCATCGTGAGTCTCGTGAAGGAACAGAAAGAAAATTTCCGTGTGGACCGCCTGAAATTCATCGGTTCCAGCGTGAAGCGCCCGGTGATCTCCGATATCTGTAAGACAGAGGGCGTCGTGGTCAACATCCTCGGCGCGGCAGTCCAGGAGCTGGAAGACAGCGTTATGTGCGTCTTCATCTTACAGCTCATCGGTGATGATGAGAGCATCGAGAAAGCGGAAGCGGAGATCGATAAGAATGGCGTCTTAAGAGAACGACTGGAGGTGGAGTAAGATGGAAGAACTTATGAAAACAAAGATCTTTAAAGTCACAGTAGAGCGCCTGTTATTGAACGGCGGCCAGACCTTATACATGGTGGGCTGGTCACTTCTCATCGGAACCATCATCGGAATGGCGTTGGCCCTGATCCTGGTGCTCTGCAGAAAGGGCGGCCTGGCGGAGAACCGGCCGTTATATATGATCGTCAGCGCCTACATCAACGTGGTGCGAAGCATTCCATTCGTAATCCTTCTTGTAACGATCATGCCGATCACCCGAGCAATCGTCGGAACGACCATCGGAAGCACGGCGGCGCTGGTACCGCTTGTAGTTTACATAAGCCCGTATCTCGCACGACTGATGGAAAACAGCCTGCTTGAGATCAACCCGGGAATCCTGGAAGCGGCAGAGGCCATGGGCGCGACGACCTGGCAGGTCATCCGGTACTTCCTGGTTCCGGAAACTTTAGGTTCCATGGTTCTGGCCCTGACAACAGGAACCATCGGACTTCTCGGAGCATCCGCCATGGCCGGATATGTTGGCGGCGGCGGAGTCGGAGACCTTGCACTGACATACGGTTATGAAAAGATGAACACACCGCTCATGATCCTCACAGTTGTGATCCTGGTGGTTCTGGTACAGCTTTTACAGATCCTTGGAAATACAATTTCCAGTAAATTAAGACAGCATAAGTAGAACGTGAGAAATTTTATAGTCGGTGTGATTTCGACACCGAAATAAGAAAAATCAAGATCTTTCATATATTTACAGGCGTCCCCCCACGACACCCTGTAAAGAAGAAATATAAAAGAAAGGTGCGGCTGCCAATAAAAATGCGACAAAAGGGCAGGCGCGAGAGGAGAAAAAATTATGAGAAAAGCAATTGCAGGAGTACTTATGGGAGCAGCAGTGTTAAGCCTTGCTGCATGCGGAAAGAGCGACACCGCGCAGACAACAGCGGCACAGGCTGCAGAGAGCGCAGACACACAGGCAGACAGCACAGTGGCAGCTGCTGACACAGAGGACAAGAAAGAGATCGTCTACGGAAAATCCCAGGGACCGTACACAGAGCTCTTTGAGGCTGCGATCGTTCCGATCCTTGAGAAAGAGGGATACACTGTAAAGGGTGTGGACTTCTCCGACCTTCAGACAGCTGATATCGGATTAAACGACGGCGATGTTGATGTCAATGTAGAGCAGCACACAGCATACATGGAAAACTTCAACGCAAACTATGACGCGGATCTTGTTGCGATCAGCCCGATTCCGACTGTACCGGCTGGCGTTTATTCCGCAAAATACACATCTGTTGACGAGATCCCGGACGGCGCGAAGGTCGCAGTTCCGAACGACGCCTCCAACACCGCAAGATGCTACCTGATGCTTCAGA
>CAVIYT010000150.1:0-28150 GCA_963646925.1 Paludibacteraceae bacterium | reverse complement strand
CTTCATCAGCGTAAGCTGGAAAAGCTGCAAAATATAAAGAAATCTCTGCTTGAAAAGATGTTTGTATAGGAAGGAGTTACGAAAATGTCGAAAATTGCATTGTATCATGGCACTCCGAACAAGGTCGTTGTTCCGAAATTTGGTGGTGGAGACGATAAACATGACTATGGGCGGGGATTTTATCTGACAGAGAATATGGATCTTGCGAAAGAATGGGCTGTCTGCAGACCAAATGAGCAGAACGGATGGATCCATAAATATGAATTAGATTGCGATGGGCTTCGAATTCTGGATTTTCAGGAGAAAAATGTTCTCACGTGGCTGGCGGAACTGATGAAGCACCGGGACGCGGCAGATTCAAAGCGTTACAGGATGCTTGCGGAAAAGTTTATCGAAAAGTATGGTGTCGATACAGAAGGTTATGATGTAATAAAAGGCTGGCGTGCGAATGCATCGTATTTCTATATCGCTAAGGAATTTGTTAGAGATAATATTGACATGGATATTCTGGAAGATCTGCTTTCACTAGGCGGATTGGGAATCCAGTACTGTCTAAAGTCGGAACTTGCATATTCCAGACTCCATGAAGTAAACGAGGCGTTGTGTGAAGTGAACTATTCTGAATTTAATGACCGCTATAATCAGCGCGATATTACAGCGCGAAACAAAATGCGTGATCTTGTGAATTCTGATGCGAATAAGGTAACAAACGTGTTCAGCACGCTGCTTGAGAGGTGATGGAAATGAGAGCGTATTCGGATGCATATTTAGATGACGTGGTGGAAAATCAGGGGAAATTGTTCGATTTTGTTGCCCAGACTTTTCCAGATAAGAATACTGAAGATTTTATCGAGACATATATGTCCAGCAGGACGAGAAAATGCATTGACGAGGCAAAGGCCTATGTGAATACCATGGATGCCGGAGAGCTGTGGAAATATTTTACAGAGACCGAAGGATATCACTTAAAGCCAGGAAAAGCTCTCGGCGGATTTATGCCGGACTGGATCGGGGAGTTTTATGCCTATTATCAGTGGTACTTTAATATTCCAAGCGCGGAACTTGTAAAAAAGATCTCGCTGGATTTTCTGAAAAAAGCATATTACGGGCTTCATGATCTGGACTTGGACCTGGCAGTGCAGAAAGTAGGGCAGGTCTGATGCAGGTGATCGGTTTTCATAATCCGGATGAAGAGTATGGATTTTTAAGCAACTGGTATCGATCAGAATTTACTGTGGATGAAATCTGTTTTACATCGATGGAGCAGTTTATGATGTACCGAAAGGCAAAATGGTTTCATGATGATGAAGCTGCGGAAAAGATTCTTCAAACGGAAGATGCTGCACGGATCAAGGAACTGGGGAGAATGGTAACGGGATATGACGATCATATGTGGAGTGGAATCCGGCAGATCGTTGTATATGAAGGTTTGATTGGTAAATTTACTCAAAATCAGGAACTTTGCAAAGTTTTACTGGCTACAGGTGACGCGATCTTAGCAGAATGTGCGGTAAAAGATCGCATTTGGGGCATTGGATTGTCCATGAAAGATCCCAATCGGCTCGCACCCCCTCAGTGGAAGGGGCAAAACCTGCTGGGGTATACGCTGATGATGGTTCGTGACCGAATCAAACGTCAAAAATAGGGATAAATGGTGTAAAAAATAAGCGCTAATTATCATCCGCTTGGGAACAGCGTAAGCTCGGAGATATCTATATTGAACGGAATGAAAGGGGAAACGAAAAACTTGATATTCTATCAGTTTCTATACATCATGGCATTTCAAAAAATGAATTAGATACGGATGAATTGGGTAAGAACGTAAAGCGCAGTGATGACAAATCCTTGTATAAACATGTATATTACGGCGATTTGGTCTTTAACATGATGCGTGCTTGGCAAGGTGCAATTGGAGTTGCAAAAAATGAAGGAATGGTAAGTCCCGCGTATATTTCTGCAATTCCAGACGGCAGTATTTTTCCAGAGTTCATGGACTATTGCTTACGTCGAAAATGCATAATTAATCAGATCAACAACCTTTCTTATGGCGTCACTGACTTCAGAAAAAGATTGTATTGGGAGCCCTTTACTAGAGTCACGATCATGATACCATCTGTTGATGAGCAGAGGAAAATTACCGGCGTTTTACGTCAGTTCGATCACCTTATCACCCTTCATCAGCGTAAGTCCCACCCCACAATCCCCTGCCCTATCACACCTAAACCATTCAAAAAGGAGGCACAAACAATGACATTTCAACGAGAATCAGACTTTGAGGATGCTTTGATCCGGATCCTGACGACGAAAGGCTGGGAGGAGAAGATCATAAAGTATCCAACGGAGAGGGATCTGTTGAAAAACTGGGCGGAGATCCTTTTTGACAATAACCGTGGAATCGACCGCCTTGGCGATTATCCGTTGACGGAAGGCGAGATGCAGCAGATTATTGAACAGATCGTAGAACTGCGTACCCCATTAAAACTGAATGGGTTTATAAATGGAAAAACGGTATCTATCAAGCGGGACAATCCGAATGATCAGGTACATTTTGGAAAAGAGATCAGCCTGAAGATCTATGACCGAAAGGAAATCGCAGCTGGACAGAGCCGCTACCAGATCGTGGAACAGCCGGTCTTCCCGAGTAAGTCAAAGCTTTTGAGTGACAGGAGAGGCGATCTGATCCTTCTGATCAACGGAATGCCGGTGATCCATATTGAACTGAAACGCAGTGGGATTCCGGTGAGCCAGGCGTACAATCAGATCGAGCAATACGCCCACGAGGGAGTGTTTACGGGGATGTTTTCCCTGGTACAGGTGTTTGTCGCAATGAATCCCGATGAGACAGTGTACTTTGCGAATCCAGGTCCGGAAGGAACCTTCAATCCAGATTATTATTTCCATTGGGCAGATTTTAATAATGAGCCGATCAACGACTGGAGATCGATCGCGTCCTCGCTGCTGTCGATTCCGATGGCACATCAGCTGATCGGTTTCTATACGGTGGCGGACGATTCGGACGGCGTTTTAAAA
Organism: Paludibacteraceae bacterium; assembly: GCA_963646925.1. Taxonomy (GTDB): domain Bacteria; phylum Bacillota; class Clostridia; order Lachnospirales; family Lachnospiraceae; genus Pilosibacter. The sequence goes on along the minus strand of CAVIYT010000150.1, from coordinate 25,120 downwards.
GTTATGCGAAGCTACCAATATTATGCGGCGAACGCAATCTCTGATGTCGTCTCGAAGACAAAGTGGGACAGCGGAAAGCAGCGGGGCGGATACATCTGGCATACCACAGGATCGGGAAAAACGATGACGTCCTTTAAATCAGCCCAGTTGATCTCAAATTCCAACGATGCGGATAAGGTGATATTCCTGACGGACCGGATCGAGTTAGGAACACAGTCATTAAAGGAATACAGGGCGTTCGCAGAGAAAAAAGAGACGGTTCAGGCGACAGAAAATACATATGTCTTATTGGCGAAACTTAAGAGTGATGAGACAAAAGATACATTGATCGTCACATCGATCCAGAAGATGAGCAATATCCGTGATGAGGAAGATGGACGGAATGCGCATGATATTGAAATTATTGGCAAAAAGAGACTTGTCTTTATTGTGGATGAAGCCCACCGTTCCACATTTGGGGAAATGCTGACGGTTATTAAAGAGACATTTCCCAATGCGATTTTCTTTGGATTTACCGGGACACCTGTTTTTGAGGAGAACGCGAAAAAGAACAGCGCACAGACGGATGTATTCGGAAATGAGCTGCATCGATACAGTATTGCGGATGGAATCCGGGACAAAAATGTACTGGGATTTGATCCATATAAGGTATTGACCTTCCGGGATCGGGATGTGCGGAGAGTGGTAGCCCTGGACAAGACAAAGGCTTCTTCGGAGACAGAGGCGATCGCTGACCCGAATAAAGCGAAGGTGTTTTATGACTATATGGATCCTTCTAAAATTAAAATGGCAGGATCCATTGGCGATGATGGAAAATGGGTCAAGGGAATTGAGGATTATCTTCCGAACAGCCAGTACCTGTCACGGGAACATCAGAACCAGGTGGTTGAAGACATCAGGGAAAACTGGATCACGCTGAGCCATAATGGAAAGTTTCATGCAATCTTTGCGACAAGCAGTATTCCAGAGGCAATTCAATATTATCGTCTGATCAAAGCGGCGATGCCGGAACTAAAGACGACATGCCTGTTTGATTCAAATATTGACAATGACGGCAGCAGCGCCCTGGAAAAAGAAGATGGACTTATTGAGATCTTAAAAGATTATAATGAACGATACGGACAGGAGTTTGGTATTCCGACCCACGCCCGCTTTAAAAAGGATCTGTCCCTGAGACTTGCCCATAAAGAACAGTACAAGAGGATCGAAAGAACGCCGGATCAGCAGCTGGATCTCTTGATCGTTGTGGATCAGATGCTGACAGGTTTTGATTCCAAGTGGGTAAACACCCTGTATATGGATAAAATACTGGAATATGAGAATATCATTCAGGCATTTTCCAGAACAAACCGCCTGTTTGGTCCGGAGAAACCGTTTGGGATCATCCGCTATTATCGGAAACCACACACGATGGAACAGAATGTACTTCGCGCGGTAAAACTTTATTCCGGTGACCGTCCGATCGGTCTTTTTGTGGAAAAATTGCCGTACAATCTGAAAAAGATGAATGAGGTATACACAGATATTGCGGAAATTTTTAAGAATGCCGGAGTGCCGGACTTTGAAAGATTGCCGGATGAAAAAACGGTCAGAGCGAAGTTCGCAGCGCTGTTCAGAGACCTTAATATGTATCTGGAAGCTGCGCGGGTGCAGGGATTTAAGTGGACAGAACGGTCATATGAATTCCATAATGATGAAGATCATACAAAAACTGTAGTGGATATGACGTTTGATGAAAATGCGTTTCTGGTTCTGGCACAGAGATATAAGGAGTTGTCGGTTTCGACGGGGGACGGATTGGACATACAGTTTGATCTGGCTTATGATCTTACAGGACATTTGCTGGAGATTGACACGGGCATGATCGATGCCAACTATATGAACAGCCGTTTTGTAAAATTCCTGAAAATGATCAGAAAACAGGGAGTTTCCGGAGAACTGATCGAACAGGCAAAATCGGAGCTTCACAAAACATTTGCGACGCTGACGCAGGAAGAGCAGAAGTACGCGAATATTTTCCTACATGATATTGAACGCGGAGAAGTGATCCCGGAAGAGGGAAAAACATTGAGGGATTATATTACGGAATATCAATATCGAGCCAAAGATGATCAGGTACACCGATTTGCAGAGGCATTAGGACTGAACGAAGAAAAGCTTAGAAGCCTGATGAATTTAGACTTGAATGAGAACAATATCAATGAATTTGGAAGATTCGATGAATTGAAACAGACGGTGGACAAAGGAAAAGCAAAAGCATTCTTTGAGGCAAAAGAGAAATGCAAATTGATTCCGCCGAAGGTAAATATGAAGATCGATCAGATACTGCGGTCTTTTATATTAAATGGTGGTTTTGAGATCGAGGCAACGCAGTAAGGAAAGTAAACGCATCGGATAGCTGATGCAAAAGCAGAAAGTCAAGGGACATTCCTTGGCTTTTTTGCGTTTGTGACGGATCCTTCATCAGCGCAGGTTATTTGAGAAAGTGGAGGAGCGCGATGTTAAATGAAACAAGATGTGAAGACCTGTTTTGTGAGTATTATGCCAGATGGATCACGGTATATAAGAAGGGGGCGATAAGGAAAGTTACGATGGATAAATATCTGATGACTCAGAAATGGCTGGAAAAACTGATTCCGGAATTAAAAGTATGTGATATGACCAGAATCGCATATCAACAACTGTTAAACGATTATGCGGAATACCATGAAAGACAGACAACAATGGATTTTCACCATCAGCTGAAAGGGGCAATCTTGGATGCGGTGGATGAAGGACTGATTGATAGGGATCCGACGAGAAAGGCGATCATTAAGGGGAAAACACCTGCCGCAAAGAAAATGAAATACCTGAATCAATTTGAATTACATACGCTGCTGATTTCGCTGGATCTAAAAGATCAGGTGAACTGGGATTATTTTATCCTGCTCGTAGCGAAAACCGGGATGCGTTTTTCTGAGGCGCTTGCCCTGACACCAAAAGACTTTGATTTTTCCCATCAGACATTATCCATCAGTAAAACATGGAATTATAAAGAAGATGGAGGATTTCAGCCGACAAAAAATAAATCGTCCGTCAGAAAAATTCAAATCGACTGGCAGACGGTTATCCAGTTCTCGGAACTGGTGAAGAAACTTCCGGAAGATGAACCGATTTTTGTAAAATCAAAGGTGTATAACTCAACGGTGAACGACATTCTCGGCAGGCATTGCAGAAAATGTAAAATTCCTGTGATATCGATTCATGGACTTCGCCATACGCATGCATCGCTGCTGTTGTTTACGGGGGTGTCGATTGCAAGCGTTGCCAGGCGACTGGGTCATTCCAGCATGACAACAACTCAGAAAACGTACCTGCATATTATTCAGGAACTGGAGAATAAGGATATTGATCTTGTTATGAGATCTTTGTCCAGTCTGAACTGATATACTGCCTGAAGGTGGAATTAACTTATCTGAAAGATAGGAGACCATGTCCGGGAGAACAGTAGTAGGCAATCAATAAAATATAAAGCGGAAGCTTGCGCTGATGAAGGGTGAACTATTTGCAAACTCTCCGGTTTTATAGTAAAATAGTATAAAATGTCTGAAAAGAACAAACCCAGACAACAAGGATGAAACAAAAGATACCAGTGTATGCGAAAACCTGGTTTCAGATAGGAGCAGCAAATGGATTTATACAGAATTATCCTTGTGGATGACGAGGAGGAAGTACGGAAAAGTATTATCCGCAAGATCGACTGGCAGGCGGTGGGATTTACTGTGGTCGGGGACGCGGAGAATGGGGAGGATGCGCTGGAGAAGATCGAGGCGCTGGAGCCGGACGTGGTGCTCACGGATATCCGGATGCCGTATATGGACGGACTCACCCTGGCGGAAAAGATCCGGCAGAAATATCCGTCCATGAAGATCGTCATTTTTTCGGGATACGATGATTTTGAGTACGCGAAACGGGCGATCAAGTTGAACGTGACAGAGTATATCTTAAAGCCTGTGAATGTGGAGGAATTGACGGCAATTTTGAGAAAGATCCAGGCGAGCCTTGACGAGGAGATCGAGCAGAAGCGCGATGTGAGCCTGCTGCGGGAAAACTACAAGCGCAGCCTGCCGATCTTGCGAGAACAGTTCTTAAAAGACCTTGTGAGCCGCCAGATGGACGAAAAAATTGTGGCGGAGCGGCTGGAACAGTACGATATCCCCTTGGTGGGGGCGAAAAAATGGATCTCCATCGCGGTAAAAGTGGAACTTTCCGCCGTGTCCGGTGAGGTGATCCTGCCGCTTCATGAGGAGCGGGACCTGATCCCGATCTCTGTGATGCAGATCATAGAAGAAAATTTAAAGAGATACTGCAGATTCTCCCTGTTTTCCTTCTCCGGGGCGGCGGACGCGGAGATCGCGGGAATCGTCGCTGTGGATGACAGCAACTCCCAGACGGGGCTCATCGATATCCTAAGCGATATTTGTAAGGAGATCCGGAAGATCTTAATGATCCCGGTGACTATCGGAATCGGCCACAGCCGGACGGAGTTGGGACTGATCTATGAGTCTTTCCAGTCAGCCCTCGACGCCCTGGGATACCGGGCCATCGTCGGCAGCGGAAGCACGATCTATATCAACGATGTGGAGCCGGTCAACACGGGAAAACTCCAGTTTACGGCGGAGGACGAGTCCGCCCTGGTCCAGGCGGTAAAATTCGGGCCGGAGGAGAAGATCCGGGCGGTGACGGACCAGATCTTAAGCCGGATGTCCGATGCGAAAGTCCATGCGAGACAGTACCAGACCTATATTTTGAGTGTGGCAAACTGCCTTGTGCAGCTGATCCAGCAGTATGACCTTGAGATGGACGAGCTGTTCGCGGACTCCAAGGTGGGACCGGACCCGTTTATGATGATCCAGCAGGTCATGAACCGGGAGAAGTTTTCGAAATGGCTCCTCGGCGCGACGTTGAAGATCAACGGCGCCATGAACACCGAGCGTGACAATACCACGAGACAGAGCATGGAGCGGGCAAAGCAGTACATCATGGAAAATTACCAGGATCCGGATCTCTCAGTGGAACAGATCTGCCGCACGCTGCATATGAGCCCGGCGTATTTTTCCACGATGTTCAAGAAAGCCACCGGACAGACCTACATCGGATATCTGACGGACGTGCGGTTGAATAAAGCGGTGGAACTTCTGAACATGACGGACGATAAGACATATGTGATCGCCTCGAAAGTTGGTTATCAGGAGCAGAACTATTTCAGTTACGTATTCAAGAAAAAATTTGGCGTTTCACCGACAAAATTTAGGGGCAGCCGTCCGGCTAACTAGAAGAGACGGACAGGCGCAGAATTTGCAGCCGACAGATGCGTTTGGCTGCAAAATGCAGAGTATTGCGAACAGCCGAAAAACAGCCTGCATGGCGGTAAAAATGGCGACACAGAGACCTGCGCTGCCCAGCAGGAAACACAGGGGAGAGAGTTATGAAACCAGAAAACGAAGGCGGCTTCTTCAACCGGACCAGCATCCGCTACACGATCTTCGTGTACTTCACGGTGACGGCGCTGGCAGCCAGCATCTTTATCGGATTGTCCCTTTATAGCAGAATGTCGAAGCAGATGACCGACACGATGCAGGAGGAGAACCAGATCCTGATCGACCAGTTAAACCGGTCCATGGATGTATGGCTTCGGAGCATCATGAAACTTTCCGATTCCATGTACTATGGGGTCGTAAAAAACGCGGACCTGGCGGACGAGAGCATCAATCAGGAGATGACGCTGCTCTATGACAACAATAAGGACAACGTGGAGAATATCGCCCTGTTTTCCAAAGAAGGAGAGCTCCTGGAAGCGGTCCCGGCAACCCGTTTAAAGACCGGCGCGGACCTGGTGGGGGAATCCTGGTTCCAGGCAGCGCTAAACAAGACGGAAAACCTTCATTTTTCCACCCCCCATGTCCAGCGCATCTTTGACACCGGTGAGAGTCAGTACCGCTGGGTGATCTCGGCGACCCGCGCGGTGGAGATCACGGAAGGTTCCTCCACGGAACAGGGTATTCTTCTCATCGATATCCGCTACGACAGCCTGGAACAGCTTTTCGACGGGATCACGCTGGGAAACGGCGGATATGTGTACCTCATGGGAACAGAGGGGGAGCTGATCTACCACCCGGAAGCCCAGCTGATCTATTCGGGGCTTGAGGAAGAGAACCTGGAAACGGCGGCGGAATACCGGGACGGAACCCACATGGAAGAGTATAAGAATGCGAAGCGGGCCGTGACCGTAAAGACCGTGGGCTACACCGGCTGGAAGATCGTCGGTGCTGCTGTCCTTGGAGGCATGTCCTTAAACGCGTTAAAAACGAGACTTCTCGTGGTGTTCATCGTCGCGCTGGTAGCGTTTCTGCTTGCGATGATCAACGCCTATATTTCCACGAGGATCACAACGCCTATCGAGGAGCTGGAGAAATCTGTCAATGAGATCGAGGCGGGAAATCTGGAGACAGATGTCTATGTAGGCGGCTCCTACGAGATCCGCCATCTCGGGACTTCCATCAAAAATATGACGACCCAGATCCGCCGCCTGATGGACGATATCGTGGCGGAGCACGAGTCGAAGCGAAAGAACGAGTTCGATGTCCTGCAGTCCCAGATCAACCCCCATTTCCTCTATAATACCCTGGACATCATCGTCTGGATGATCGAAAATGAGAAACAGGCGGACGCGGTAAAAGTCGTGACCGCCCTGGCGAGATTCTTCCGGATCAGCTTAAGCCGCGGAAAGAGCATCATCACCGTGCGGGATGAGCTGGAGCATGTGAGAAACTACCTGACGATCCAGCACATGCGATTTAAAAACCGCTTCACCTACGAGATCCAGGCGGATGAGGAGGTCATGGACCTCGCCAGCCTGAAGCTGATCCTGCAGCCGCTTGTGGAAAATGCCATCTACCACGGAATGGAATTCATGGACGGCGACGGGGAGATCCTGATCCGGGTGTACCGGGACGGGGATGATCTCTACATGAAAGTTTCCGATAACGGCCTCGGAATGACGCAGGAGCAGGTGGACCGCATGTTTACGGACAAAGCCCATGTGGCATCCAAGAGCGGATCCGGCATCGGTGTGCGGAATGTCAATGAGCGGATCCGGCTGTACTTCGGCGCGGAGTACGGGCTCACGATCGAGTCGGAGCTCGACGAGGGAACCACGGTGACGATCCACATGAAGGCAATTCCTTACGCGGAAACGGCAGAGGGGGAAAAGATCCATGTCAAATAAAGAAAAGATAAGCTGGTGCGTCGCTGTGGCGTTCCTGGTGCTCTTATACCTGCTGTCCTCCACGGACCTGATCATCAAGGAAAAGGAAAAGGAGATCTGCCGGGTATCCGTCATCATCGACAATGTGAACGACAACTATTACGGAAACTTCCGCGAGGGCATGGAGACGGCGGAAAAGAAGTACCAGGCGGATGTGAACTTTATCACGCTGTACGCGGAAAACGATGAGGAGCAGCAGGAAAATCTTATCGTCCGCGAGGTGAAAGACGGAACGAATGCCGTGATCCTCGCCCCGGTGCGGGAGGATCTTGCAATCATGCGGCTGGACGAGATCTCACCGGGCTGCCCGGTGATCTTCCTTGGATCATCCCTGGTCAGCAATTCGGTGACCTGCGCGATCTCTGTGGACCGGTATGAGATGGGAAAGACGCTGGGGGAACAGATCGCGGGGAATGAAGATCCGGCGATACCGGTCTGCCTGTTCACGGAGGGACTTTCCTATACGGGGAACCGGGATGTGTACGACGGTCTGCGCTCCGTGCTGGACCGGGCGGGATTTCAGGTCCGCCTGATCGAGAAGAAAACGGAGGATTCTTACCGGCAGGCCATCGAGGAGACGGTGTACCCGGAAAACGGTGACTTTATGGCGGTTGGCATGGACGTGGGCGCACTCTCGGATCTCGCGGATATCCTGGAGGGAAGCAGTGTGTACCGGGAACACGTGACGGCGCTCTACGGAATCGGAAGCACGACGGCGCTCTTAAACCAGATGGACAGAGGAATCGTCAAAGGACTTATGGCCTGGAACCGGTTCGATGAGGGATACTTAAGCGTCGAGCAGGCGGTGCAGGCGGCAGGCGGGGAACGCCGGGAAAAACAGATCACACTGACACCGGAGTATATTGATGAGGATATCTTAAAGAGCGGAATCTTTGAGAAAATGCTGTATCCGATACAATAAAGGGGGTGTGCGGAATGAAAAAGAAAAATCTTTCAGTCCTGGCGGCGGTCGCGGCGGCGGCTGCCGTGGGCGGATTATGGCTTTATGCGGCAAAAGACAGCGGTCAGGAAGAAAAAAAGACGGCCCTCAGGATCGGCGTTCTCCTGTACCGGAACGATGATACATTTATCGGAACCTTGAGAAACGCCCTGGAACAGGCGGCAAAGGATTACGAGAAAGAGACGGGAATCCGTGTGACCCTGGACGTCCGGGACGCCAAGAGAAACCAGATGACCCAGAACAGCCAGGCGGAGCGGATGATCGATCTGGACTGCGACGTGCTCTGCGTGAATATCGTGGACCGGTCGGCGGCATCGGGGATTATCGATAAGGCCATGGAAGCGGATACGCCAATCGTCTTCTTCAACCGGGAGCCTGTGGCGGAGGACATGAATCGTTGGGAAAAGCTCTACTATGTGGGAGCGGACGCGAAGGAATCCGCGGTGCTGGAAGGACAGATCCTTGTGGACGCATATGAGAAGAATCCCTCTTCATTAGACAGAAATGGGGACGGCGTCGTATCCTATGTACTCTTAGAAGGTGAGACGAATCACCAGGATTCCCTGATCCGGACGGAGTGGTCCATCCAGACATTAAAGGACGGCGGAGTCCCGATCCGGCGCATCACCGGCGGCATCGCGAACTGGGAGAGAAACCAGGCGTCGGCCCTCATGGAGCAGTGGCTCTCAGAATATAGAAATGAGATCGAGCTTGTGATCGCCAACAACGACGACATGGCTCTTGGCGCCATCGATGCCATCGAGCGGGCCGGGATCGTCTCGGGGACCATCAAACTTGTGGGCATTGACGGAACACCCGCGGGACAGGACGCGTTCCGGGAAGGAAAACTCTTCGGGACTGTGGAATCCAGCAAGGAGATCTACGCGAAGCGGATCTTCGACACGGCGGAAGAGCTCGCCATGGGGAAAGAGGTCACCCAGGAAAAATATTTCTGGAGCCCCCAGCATATGATTGCTAATTAGGTGGTTTTTCTTCGGTGATCCGACAAAAAATTGTAGTATTTTTACAGGAATCAAAGAATTTCAATAATTCATCATAAAAAATAGTATGGAAAAATGCACAAAGACAGGCTATAATGGACTCATCGTTAAGGGAAAATGCCTAAACGGTCAAAATTATTTTTTGAATGGGAGGATTCAAAAACATGAGAATGACAAAGAAAGTAACAGCAATGGCACTGGCTTCCATGATGGCCCTGTCTTTAGCAGGATGCGGAAGCTCTTCCACAACAGCTACAACAGCAGCAGCTACTGAGGCAGCTACAGAAGCCGCAACAGAGGCAGCATCCGAAGCAGCTACAGAAGCAGCTGAGGCAGCAGGAACAACAGATGTAGCAGACAAGAAAGTCGGCATCAGCATCTACAAGTTCGACGATAACTTCATGACTCTTTACAGAACAGAGTTAGTCCGCTACTTAACAGAAGACCTTGGATTCAAGGCTGAGAACGTAGTTGTTCAGGATGGTAAGGGCGATCAGGCAGAGCAGACAAACCAGATCCAGAACTTCATCACACAGAAATATGACGTTCTGATCTTAAACCTTGTACAGGCTTCTTCCGCACCGGAGATCACAGATCTGTGTAACGAAGCTGGTATCCCGGTTGTTTACATCAACCGTGAGCCGGATGAGGCAGAAGAGCAGAGATGGGAATCTGAAGGCATCAACGCTACATACGTAGGCTGCGACGCTAGACAGTCCGGTACATACCAGGGCGAAGAGATCCTTGAGACAGCAAACAAGGGCGATATCAACGGCGACGGCAAAGTTTCCTACATCATGATCCAGGGCGACCCGGAGAACGTAGATGCTCAGTACAGAACAGAGTTCTCTGTTAAGGCTCTTACAGACGCAGGAATGGAAGTTGAGGAGCTCTTAAAACAGCGTGGTGACTGGGATCAGGCTAAGGCTCAGCAGATCGCACAGGACGCTTTAAACCAGTACGGCGACAAGATCGAGGTTATCTTCTGCAACAACGATGCTATGGCACTTGGTGCATTACAGGCAATCGAAGCAGCAGGACGTAAAGTTAATGAGGATATCTACCTTGTAGGTGTTGACGCTCTTACAGAGGCTGTTCAGAACGTAATCGACGGCAAGCAGACAGGCACTGTATTCAACAACCACTTCGCACAGGCTCAGGCTGCAAGCGATATCGCTGTTAAGTTCTTAGGCGGCGAGAAGGTTGAGGCTGTCAACATGGTCAACTACGAGAAGGTTACTCAGGATAACGCTCAGGAAATCCTTGATATGTTAAAGTAATTGATACTGTAACAAATGAGAACCGGGTGTGTCTGGCACACCCGGTTCTCTGAACTTAAAACTTAAAAAATATGCCACCCGGAGATGCGGGGGAGTGTATCTGAAAGGAGTTTTGGGATGGCAGAACAGTACAGACTCGAAATGAGAGGAGTCAAAAAAACCTTCCCAGGTGTTAAGGCACTTGACGGAGTAAACTTACGGGTCCGCCCCGGAACGGTCCACGCACTGATGGGAGAAAACGGTGCCGGTAAATCGACACTGATGAAATGTCTTTTCGGAATTTACAAGATGGATGAAGGCGAGGTCTATATCGACGGAGTGAAGACGGAGATCGCAAACCCGGATGACGCACTCAAAAAAGGACTTGCCATGGTTCACCAGGAGCTTCAGCCGATTCCGGAACGCTCCATCGCTGAGAATATGTATCTTGGACGTTATCCGATGAAAAATATCGGACCGATCAAGGTCGTTGACCACGCGAAGATGAACAGCGAAGCTGAGAAATGGCTTCGGGACGTTAAGATGGACTTTAACCCGAAAGCGAAACTCGGAACATTATCAATCGGACAGATGCAGTCAGTAGAGATCGCAAAAGCGGTCAGCCAGAGCGCAAATCTCGTGATTCTGGATGAGCCGACTTCCTCCCTGACTGATAATGAGGTAGAGGCATTATTCCGGATCATCAGAGATCTGAAATCCAGAGGTGTTTCTATGATATATATCAGCCACAAGATGGCTGAGATCCGCCAGATCTCCGACGATATTACGATCATGCGTGATGGTACATACGTTGGAACCTGGGCAATCGAGGATATCTCCGATGAGGAGATCGTAAAACAGATGGTTGGACGTGAGTTAAACAACGTTTATCCGCCGAAGGAAGATTACCGGACGGATGAGACAGTACTTAAGGTCAGCCACCTGACAAGTATCTTACCGAATTCTTTCAAGGACTGCTCTTTCGAGCTGAAGAAAGGTGAGATCTTAGGATTCGGCGGACTTGTCGGCGCACAGAGAACAGAGCTTATGGAAGCGATCTTCGGAATGCGCCACATCGAGAGCGGTACCGTTGAGATCCTCGGAAAAGAGGCTCACATCAAGAGACCGCAGGATGCGATCAACAGTTCCGTGGGAATGATCACAGAGGACCGCCGAGGAAACGGTATCTTCGGATGCTTAAGCATCGACGACAACACTGCGATGGCTTCCTACAAGAACTACACCCACATGGGTAAGATCAACAAGAAAGAAGTCGACGCGGTCGTAAAAGACAGCATCGCAAAATTAAAGATCAAGACACCGAGCGGAAAGACGCTGATCCAGTCTCTCTCCGGTGGCAACCAGCAGAAGGTAATTATCGCAAGATGGCTTGCAAACAATCCTGATATCCTGATCATGGATGAGCCGACCCGAGGTATCGACGTCGGAGCCAAGTATGAGATCTACCAGATCATGATCGATCTCGTAAAACAGGGAAAATCCATCATTATGATCTCGTCGGAAATGCCGGAGTTGATCGGTATGTCCAACCGAATCATCGTAATGTGCAATGGCCACATTACCGGTGAGGTGGAAGGAGAAGACGCAACTCAGGAGAAGATCATGTCCTTCGCCACAAAATTCGGTTTAAGCGGCGAAACAAGCAAGTAGATTACAGGGAGGTTCAGTCATGACAGCGAAAAAAGTAAGTGCAAAAGATTTCCTTATCAATAATGGAATCATCGTCGTCCTTTTATTACTTGCAGTGTTTACTGCAATCAAACAGCCTACATTCTTCTCGGGCGGTAACTTGATCAATATCGCGTTAAACGTAGCTCCGCGATTCATCATCGCCTGCGGCGTATCCGGATGCTTAATTACAAAAGGTACAGACCTTTCCGCAGGACGTATGGTTGGTCTTTCTGCCTGCTTAGCAGGTACATTACTTCAGAAACCGGACTACAGCGGTAAGTTCTTCCAGAACCTTCCGGATTTCGGAAACGCTTGGGGCTTATGGATTCTCGCAGTTCTTCTGATCTGCGTAGCAGTTTGCTGTATCTTTGGTTTCATCAATGGTATCGTAATTTCCTACTTACAGGTTCCGGCCTTCATCGGAACACTTGGTATGCAGCTTATCGTTTACGGTGTGTGCCTTGTTTACACAAACGCAACACCGATCGGCGGATATCACAGCGCATACACAGCAGTAGCAAAAGGAAAACTTTTTGGAGTGATCCCGTTCCTGTTCTTGATTGCCCTTGCGGTTGGCCTTGTTATGTGGTTCATCTATAACATGACTCCGCATGGAAAATACATGTACGCGATCGGCGGCAACGAGCAGTCCGCAGAAGTTTCCGGTGTAAACACAAAGAAGACAAAGATCATCATCTACATGACAGCAGCAGCTCTTTACGCACTGGGCGGCTTCCTCGTAGGAGCAAAATCCGGTGGTTCTTCCGTTAACATGGGACAGGGCTGGGAACTTGAGGCCATCGCAGCCTGCACCATCGGCGGCGTATCCGTAAACGGTGGTATCGGACGTATCTCCGGTGTCCTGATCGGTGTTCTTGTATTCGAGATCTTAAAGACCTGCTTACAGTACCTTGGTGTTGATACAAACTACCAGTATATCGCACAGGGTATCGTTATCGTAGTTGCGATTGCACTCGATATCAGAAAGTACATTGCAAAGAAGTAATACATAGGCTGTGGTTTACAGCTCTTGGAAGAACGGGCGGCGGATGTGTTCCGAAGCCCGTTCTTTTGTGTCCGACGTGAGCTGGGAAGAAAATGGAGGTCCGTTGCACGGCAGGAATGGCAGCTGGTTTGATGAAAAGTTTCGGACTGTAAACTGGAGGTGAAGGAATGGAAGAAGAGATGGAGAAGATTGGCGGAGCTGAAACTGTGGCTGAGGCCGCAGAAGAGGCTGTGGGGAAATTAAAAGAGAAGACTTTAGAAGAACTCACTGAGGAGAATAAACGCCTCCAGGAGGAAAATGAACGCCTGAAGAACAGATCCATAAAAGAGCGGATGTACGATAAGATCAATGTGTCTGTGCGGACCATGGATATCTTTATCGGGTGTATGTGCGTGTTGTTTGTGGCTGTTGTGGTGATGGGGATGCTAAAATAAGAGAGTGAAGCGCAGACAGAGACAATGCCTGTCGTAAAACTTAAGCGTTCATCGATTGGAAAAGGTCCTGATGTTAGGAACTAAAACTATAGAAGTGAGTAACAAAAAAGCTCTAGAGAACGATGTGGAAAAGGTTCTCTAGAGCTTTTTTATTGTCTTGTCTGCTGATTCTCCAAAGAGGAAACTACAGCAGAAGTTTTATTTCTTATAAAGAATTCTGATGGAATTCAGCACGCAGAGGATCGCGACGCCGGTATCGGCGAATACCGCAAGCCACATGGAGGCGATTCCCATGAGACCTAAGATCATGACGAGGGCTTTCACCGCGAGGGCGAAGATCACGTTCTGATTGGAGATTGCGCCTGTGCTTCTCGCGATCCGGATGGCTTCCGGGATGGCATCCATGCTGGATGTCATGAAGACTACATCGGCGGCCTCGATGGCTGCGTCAGCGCCGCTTCCCATCGCCGCGCCCACATCAGCGCCAGCAAGTACCGGTGCGTCGTTGATTCCGTCTCCGACGAACATCGCGCTGCCGTTCTCCGCACGGAGCTTCTGTAAGATCTCAAGCTTGTCGGTCGGAAGAAGCTTTGCGTAGACATTGTCAATTCCGACTTCCGCGGCGACTGCCTCAGCGGATGTCTCACCGTCACCGGTAAGCATCGCGGAGCGGATACCCATGGACTTTAAGGACTTGATGGCGTCTTTTGCCTCCGGTTTGATCGTATCAGCGATCTGGATTGTTCCCGCAAGTTTTCCGTTTACTGCCACATAGACGGTGGTGACAGCACCATTCTCGTCGTAAGCGCCGCAGTCCACGTTGAACTCGGTGAGAAGCTTTCTGTTTCCGCAGAGGACTTCGCCCTGGGAGAGCTTCGCGTGAATGCCTTTGCCGGAGATCTCCTCGATATCGGACGGCTTTTCGATTGCAAGATTCTGATCTTTCGCCGCGGAGACGATGCTGACTCCGATCGGGTGGGTGGATGCGGTCTCGCAGGCTGCCGCGATCTGAAGGATCTCCTGTTCGGAAGAGGTACTTGTCGGAAGGATCGTCTGGACTACGAAGTTTCCTCTTGCGATGGTACCTGTCTTATCCATGACAACAGTCTTTACAGCTTTCAGGTTTTCCAGCGCAATTCCGCCCTTAAAGAGGATTCCTTTCTTGGAACCTGCGCCGATTCCGGAGAAGAATGCCAGCGGAACGCTTAAAACAAGGGCGCACGGGCAGCTGATTACGAGGAAGGTAAGAGCTGTATAGATCCAGTGGGACCAGTTTCCAGTGATCAGGGACGGGATGATGGCAGTTGCTGCCGCAAGGGCGACAACGAACGGAGTGTAAACTCTCGCGAATTTCGTGATGAAACGCTCGGCCTGCGGCTTGCTTGCTGCGGCGTTTTCAACAGAATCGAGAATTCGTGTAACCATGGATTCGGACAGTTCCTTCTCGACTCTCATCTTTAAGAGACCGGAGGTGTTGACGCATCCGGAAGTCAGCGGACTGCCGACTTTTACGGATACCGGAACCGGCTCGCCTGTGATCGGTGAGGTGTCGATGCGGCTCTCGCCCTCTACGACAACACCGTCAAGCGGGATGCGGTCGCCAGGACGGATCTCTACGATATTTCCGACAACTGCGGAACCTGCCGGGATCTCGCGGACGGTGCCGTTCTCGTCGAGAAGCACAGTCTCCGGGCGGAGATCGACGGCTTCCATGATCTGGCTGCGGCTCTTCTCAACGGCGCGGTGTTCAAATGTCTCGCCAACGCGGTAGAAGAACATAACGCCCACAGCCTCACCAAACTGGCTGACGCAGAAAGCACCGATGGTAGCGACACTCATCAGGAAGTTTTCGTCCATCACATGACCAGTCTTCATATTTTTGACAGCGGTCAGGAGAACATCTTTTCCCAGGATCAGGTACGCGATCACAAAGCATACGGCTGAGATCTGCGGCATGGAGTGGGAGAGAAGTTCGCCCACGATAAAGAGGGCGCCGCCGGCAATCAGTTCTGGAATATCACGGGCGTGTTTATCGTTGTCATTTTCTGCCGCCGGTTTTCCTTCCTCGCGGACCTCAATGATGGTGCCTGGTTCGATTTTATCAGCAATCTCCTGCATCTTCGGGAGAAGTTTTGTTCCCTCTGTGGAGTAAACGCGGAGCTGTCTTGTCGCGAAAGTCAGGATACAGTCATCGACTTCCGGGAGCTCCTGGATCTTTTTCTCGATCTTTGCGGAGCAGTTTGCGCAGTCGATATTTTTCATTACATAGACCGTGCAGATCGCTTTCGGGTTCTTTGGCCGGACCTCGATCACGGTGCCGGGCTCGATCTGATCGGCGATCTCCTGCATCTTCGGGAGAAGTTTTGTTCCCTCGGAAGAGTAGACGCGGAGCTGTCTCGTCGCGAATGTCAGAATACAGTCATCGACCTCCGGGAGTTCCTGGATCTTCTTCTCGATCTTCGCGGAGCAGTTCGCGCAGTCGATGTTTTTCATTACATAGACCACACAGGTGGATGTCGGTGCCGGGCCGTGGTGATGCTCGTGCTCATGATGGTCGTGACCAGAGCAGCAATCATCATCGTCGTCATCGTGGTGGTGATGGTGCCCGCAGCCACAGTGTTCCTCATGCTCGTCGTCATCATCGTCATCATGGTGGTGATGATGTTCACAGCCGCAGTGCTCCTCGTGCTCGTCATCATCGTCATCGTGGTGGTGATGATGTTCACAACCGCAATGTTCGTGTTCTTCGTGTTCATCATGTTCATGCTCATGATGATGTCCGCAGCCGCAAACCTCTTTGTCCTCGTTGTCGGCTGGCTCGTGCTTGGATTTCTCTAATTCCTCCATAGAGCAGACCTCCTCAGAATTATATTTTTCAAACTTATTCTTATATTAACATATGAACCATCGTTCATATGATAAATATAGTACAGCTCACCAGGAAATGCAAGACTGATTTTTAACATTGGGAAAAGAACTAAGAAAATAAGGTAGAATGGCAGAAGAGTGGTAAATGCTGAGAAATCGGAGGGCTTTTTTAACGTGCGCTGATGAAAAATAGATCGAACTTTTGCAATATAAAACCTGCTGATGACAGAAAAACAGGTGAAATTAGTTGAATGCGGACATAAAGGAAAAGCTGCCCGGATATACCGCAGGCAGCTTCAACTATGTACATATATAATATTAGATTTCCTCAAACATCCGCGCCTCGATCAGGTGGATCCCATGAAGGAAGCACTCGCAGACCGGAGTCTCAACGCCCAGCTCTTTTCCGAGGCGGACGACCGTTCCCGCGAACATATCGACCTCCGTGCGTTTTCCTGCTTCCAGATCCTGGAGTGTGGACGGCTTATTTTCATAGGGAAGACGTCCGAGGGTGTGCTCCTGGCGGTCGATCTCGTTCTGACCGATATCGATGCCCAGCTTATTCGCGATATGGATCACTTCCCACATGGCTTTGTGGCGGAAGAAGTTGGCGTCATCGCTCTTCTGGAACGCGCCAAAGGGGACACCGAACATCGCACATGTCATATTTTCGGCCACATTGCACATGAACTTGAACCAGATTCCCTTTAACATGTCCGCGTCGATCTTGTAGTCGATCTCACAGAGATCAAAAAGATTCTTCACTGCGAGAACGTTTTCGGAGTAGTGTTCCGGATCGTTCGTGAGATCGCCGAAGTGGATCAGTCCCTTATGCGGGTCGAACTCCGACTTTCCGTCCTTCATGACAATGCTGATCCGCATGTAGGAATACAGCATATGTTCGTTGCCGTAGACAGCGGCGATCTGTTTCTCGCTCTCAACGCCGTTTAATACGGAGAGAATGATCGTATCTTTTCCGACCTGATTCTTGATATCCTTAATGGCCTGCTCCAGATCATATCCCTTTACCGCGATGATGATGAGATCCGCAGGATCCCCCTCCGCATCCGGTGTGATGATCGGGAAACGGTAATTGATCGTGTTGACGGTTACTCCTTTTCGCTCCAGGCGCTCTTTTCTTGCGCCGTCCGCGAGGATCCGGAAATCAGCCCCCAGCTTTTCTGAGATTCGCGGTGCGAAAAATACCCCCATTGCACCGAGACCGATCAGCGTCACCTTCTTTATGTCCTTCATAACTCCCTTTTCCTCCTTAAAAGTAAAATCAACGGAACCCCAGTTCCGATATGTTCCATTCCAGACCGGCTGTACCGGTCAAATTTTTGCTGTCAGCTTAAATTCCCATAGTCCGTGCAGTGTTTGCACGGCTCCAGTCAAACAGCTGCGTTCCTTCTATTGTATAGTAAGACTGCGTGAGTGTCAACGAAAACAGCCTTGTCTTAGAGGATAAAAGGTGATATGATAGAAAAGTATGGAGAAAAATTAACAAACAAATACATGGGGAGAAGAAAATATGGAAATCACGAGAGAGGACAGGTGGTCGGTGATCGACCACTGTTATCTGACTTATTTTATCAGTGGAATGGTCATCCTGATCTTCGGAGTCATTCTGCCGAACCTGATCGAGGAGAGAAACTTGAGCTTTACAGCGGCCGGCGGCCTGCTTTCCTTCCTGGCCATCGGAAACTTATGTTCCAGCCTGGTCTATCCGGTATTCTGCGGCATGATGACCCAGAAGATGGCGGTAGTGGTGCTGGCGGTTCCTTATCCGGTCTGCCTGTTCCTGTTTACAATGGGGCTTCCGGTTCCGGCCCTTTACGTGATGATCTTCTTAATCGGAATCACAAAGGGCATGATCACGATCATCAATAACCACGCGATCCGTCAGGTGACGGGAAGTTCCAACAAGTACCTGAACCTGCTTCACATGTGGTATGCGGTGGGCGCGTTCCTGTCCCCGTTTGTCACCATGATCCTCATGGGAGCGGGCATGGACTGGAAGACGATCTTGAGACTGCTTGCGGCGCTCACGATCCTCGTTGTTCTCTCTTACGCCACAATGGATTACAGAAAGATCGAAAAAGAGGAAAAGAAGGCGGCGGGAGAGGAGAGCAGCCAGACTCCGGAATCAAGGGAGAAGTTCTGGTTCTTAAAGAACACCGGTTTTCTCCTTGCGGTGGGTGCCCTGTTCTTCTATATGGGGCTGGAAAACTCCGTAAACGGATGGTTTGTTACCTATTTAAAGAGTACGGGCTTTATGTCCGCAAGTCTTGCGACGATGATGGTGTCCGTGACCTGGATCATGATCATGATCGGCCGCATCATCATCGCGTCCATCTCAAAGAGCGTGCCGCCGGCAAAAATCCTGGCGATGATCTCCGCAGTCCAGTTTGTTTCGGTGCTGATCCTCGTCTTTGCGAATAATACCACAATGGCGGTGGCAGCCCTGGTCCTTTTAGGCCTTGGCATGGCGGGCGCGTTCCCGACAACGACGGCCTTTACCGGCGACCTCATGGGAAATTCCCCGCTGGGCATGTCCGTGTTTACGGGAATTGGTTCCCTCGGCGGGATCCTGACTCCGCAGGTCATCGGAGTTCTCGCGGACAAGCTTGGATTCCAGGCGGCGATCATGTTTCTTGTACTGGATGCACTCTTGCTGGCACTCTTTGGAATCGGTGCCCTGAGATATGCCAAAAAGCAGAAAAAGTAAGAAGAGAAAAGCAAGACCTACTGCGGTTGGCAACAGAAAAAGCAGCTCAGCCGTATTCTTGACGCACAGAAACGATAAGGACGTGCGATAAAAATGTCAACCGGAATGGCATAAAACCCATTCTGAATATAAATAAGGGGTAAAAACATATGGATATTCGTTATTCCGCAAATCAGAAAGATGTAAAACGCTACACGACAGAGGAACTCCGCAATGAGTTCCTGATCCAGGACCTTTACCGCCCGGACGAGGTGGTATCTGTCTACTCCCACGTGGACCGCATGGTGACACTGGGCTGCATGCCGGTGAAAGAGCATGTCTCCATCGAAAAGGGAATCGACTGCTGGAAGAACTTCGGCACCCACTATTTCCTGGAGCGCCGCGAGATCGGAATCTTCAACATCGGCGGTTCCGGATCCATCACAGCGGATGGAGTGGAGTACCATCTGGACTATAAAGACTGTCTTTACATCACAAAAGGCACAAAGGAAGTGATCTTTGCCAGTGACAGCGAGGAAAAACCGGCAAAATTCTACATGGTCAGCGCGCCGGCCCACACATCCTACGAGACAAGACTCATCACCTTAAAGGATGCCGCAAAGCGCCCGTTAGGTGATTCCAACACTTCCAACAAGAGAGTCATCAACCAGTTCATCCATCCGGATGTTCTGAAGACATGCCAGCTCTCCATGGGAATGACGGCGTTAGAGCCGGGCAGCGTGTGGAACAGCATGCCGTGCCACACCCACGAGCGCCGCATGGAGATCTACATGTACTTCGAGGTTCCGGAGAACCAGGTAGTCATGCACTTCATGGGTGAGCCGACAGAGACGAGACACATCGTCATGAAAAACGAGGAAGCGGTGATCAGCCCGTCCTGGAGCATCCACTGCGGAGCCGGAACCTCCAACTATACCTTCATCTGGGCCATGGGCGGAGAGAACCAGGAATTCGATGATATGGATACCATCACTCCGACAGATCTGAAGTAAGATATCACTAACTATATTATAATTAAGAAAGGACACGATCAAAATGGATAAGAAGAACATGTTTTCCCTGGAAGGAAAGATCGCTCTCGTAACAGGCGGTGCCCACGGAATCGGATTGGCCATCGCGGAGAGCTACGCGGAAGCAGGAGCGACCGTTGTATTTAACTGCAGCAGCGAGGCATCCTTAGAGCGCGGACTTGCGGCATACAAAGAAAAAGGAATCGACGCCCACGGATATGTCTGCGACGTTACAGACGAAGAGGCAGTAAAGAAGATGATCGCGGATATCGAGGAGAAGATCGGCACCGTTGACATCCTCGTAAACAACGCGGGAATGATCAAGAGAATTCCGATGCACGAGATGAGTGCCGATGAGTTCCGCAAAGTCGTTGATGTTGACTTGAACGCTCCGTTCATCATGGCAAAGGCAGTCATCCCGGGCATGATGAAAAAGAAAGCCGGAAAGATCATCAACATCTGCTCCATGATGTCTGAACTCGGAAGAGAGACCGTATCCGCGTACGCGGCAGCAAAGGGCGGCTTAAAGATGCTCACAAAGAACATCGCCTCCGAGTACGGCGAGTACAATATCCAGTGCAACGGCATCGGACCTGGCTACATCGCCACATCCCAGACAGCACCGTTAAGAGAACGCCAGGCTGACGGCTCCCGCCATCCGTTCGACCAGTTCATTATCGCGAAGACACCGGCAGCGAGATGGGGCACCGTGGAGGACCTCAAGGGACCGGCAGTGTTCCTTGCTTCTGAGGCGTCCGACTTCGTAAACGGCCACATTCTCTATGTGGATGGCGGTATTCTCGCTTATATCGGAAAACAGCCGTAAATAAAAAGAATTGTGCCCTGGCGCGTTCCCACGCTGAGCACGGTCACCTGCAAAAGGGTATATAAAGACATAAGCATTGCTTGTCTTTATATACCCTTAAATTAGTATATTTGATAAAGTTTTTTCAATCGGCTTTGTTGACATTTGAGCAGAAAGCTGATATACTCAAAATACAATATTGTGAAAAATGCATAGAAACATAAAAAGTCGCGGGTACATTTTTAAATGCGCCCGTATGCTCTGGGAAAAATGTGGAATGCATTCCACAATATGAAATAACTAACTAATAAAAGTTTCTTAAATGAAACGAAACGAAGGAGGTGCGGTAAGTATATGTGGACAGGCAGTATGACCGTTGCAGATTCGATTATCATTTCACTTGTTGGACTGTTAGTCGTATTCGCAGCACTTGCAGTGCTTGCAGTTGCGGTTATCATCATCTCTAAGATCATCGGTGCCTTATTTAAGGAGAGTGCGCCAAAGGCAGCTGCGGCAGTTGCAGCACCAGCTCCAGCCATCGATGAAGAATCCTATGCAGTGCTTCTCGCGGCAGTCAGTGAGGAAGCAAGATTGTCTGGAGAACAGTTCCGTGTAACAAACATCAAGGAACTGTAAAAACAAAAACCTAAAACGCAGAAAAAGGAAAGGATGTAGTAAAAGACATGAAATACGTTGCAACATTAAACGGAAAAAAGTATGAAGTTGAGATCGAGAGAGTAGACGAGTACAGACCGCTTGACAGAGGCGCACAGGCAAGTGCACCGGCTCCAATCCTCGCAGCAGCACCGGCTCCGAAGGCAGCACCGGCTCCGGCAGCAGCACCGGCTCCGAAGGCAGCACCGGCTCCAGCACCGGCACCGGCTCCAGCAGCACCGGCAGCAGCAGGCGGACAGACAGTAGAGGCTCCGATGCCAGGTAAGATCCTTGACATCAAGGTTAAAGTTGGCGATGCAGTTGGCTACGGTCAGTGTGTAATCGTTATGGAAGCAATGAAGATGGAAACAGAGATCGTTGCTCCGGCAGCAGGAACTGTTGCATCCATCAACGTAAGCACAGGCGACTCCGTTGAGACAGGTGCAGTTCTGGTTACCTTAAACTAAGCAGGAGGTGCCACACGTGAATATACTTTCAGTTTTCGCGGAGCTGCTCGCTCAGTCAGGTTTTGCCGCAATTACCTGGCAGCAGTGCGTAATGCTCCTTGTATCCTTCGTTTTATTATATCTTGCAATCAAGAAGCAGTTTGAGCCGCTTCTTCTGCTCCCGATCGCTTTCGGTATGTTCCTTGCGAACCTTCCGCTTGCAGGTCTTATGGATGAAGCAGATCACTGGTATCAGTCTGGTGTGTTAAGAATCATCTACATGGGTGTTAAGTCCAGCTTATTCCCATGCCTGATCTTCATGGCAGTTGGTTCCATGACAGACTTCGGTCCGCTTATCGCG
Source organism: Paludibacteraceae bacterium (assembly GCA_963646925.1). Classification (GTDB taxonomy): domain Bacteria; phylum Bacillota; class Clostridia; order Lachnospirales; family Lachnospiraceae; genus Pilosibacter. Next base: position 2,589 of record CAVIYT010000150.1, on the reverse strand, counting down.
AACCCGGTCAGCCTTCTTCTTGGTGCAGCAGCTCAGTTCGGTATCTACGTTGCGTTCACACTTGCGAATGCAACTGGACTTTTCACACCGGGTGAGTGTGCAGCAATCGGTATCATCGGCGGTGCCGATGGCCCGACCGCGATCTACATCGCAAACAACCTGGCTCCGGATCTTGTAGCTCCGATCGCTGTAGCCGCGTATTCCTACATGGCTCTGATCCCGCTGATCCAGCCGCCAATCATGAAAGCTCTTACAACTAAGAAAGAGCGTCAGATCGTTATGAAGCAGTTAAGAAAAGTCAGCAAGGTCGAGAAGATCGTATTCCCGGTATTCGTTGTTCTGTTCTGCTCCCTGCTTCTTCCGTCCGTAGCACCGCTTCTTGGTATGCTGATGCTCGGTAACCTGTTCCGTGAGTCTGGCGTTACCGGAAGACTTTCCGATACCGCACAGAATGCACTCTGCAACATGGTTACAATCATGCTCGGTACAACCGTAGGCGCTACAGCAAACGGAGAGATCTTCCTCCGTGTCCAGACACTCGCTATTATCGCTATGGGTCTTCTTGCTTTCGCATTCGCGACAGTTGGAGGTATCCTGCTTGGTAAAGTCCTGTGCGCAATCACAGGCGGCAAGATCAACCCGCTTATCGGTTCCGCCGGTGTATCCGCAGTTCCGATGGCAGCCCGTGTGTCACAGACAGTTGGTGCTAAGGAAAACCCGACCAACTTCCTTCTTATGCACGCTATGGGTCCGAACGTAGCTGGTGTTATCGGTTCTGCAGTAGCAGCTGGTTACTTCATGCTCATGTTCAAAGCTTGATTTAAACCATTCTAAACGGAATCAGAAGTTGAAATTCATTCCGTATCATGGTATATTTTTACAGGAACTAAAAAGCAGTTCGGGCCTGTCTGAGGAGAACAGGCAGGCCTTTAAACTGCAAATATTAATAAAGGAGGCTTTATTGTGGCTAATAAAGTTATGTCATTACACGATGCCGTAGAGAAGTACGTACATGATAACGATGTACTCTGCCTCGGCGGATTTACAACAAACCGTAAACCGTATGCTGCTGTTTACGAGATCCTTCGTCAGGGTAAAACTGGTTTTGTAGGCTGGTCTGGCCCGGCAGGCGGAGATTGGGATCAGTTAATCGGCGAGGGCCGTGTAAGAGCTTACATCAACTGCTACACAGCAAACTCTGGTTATACAAACGTTGCACGTCGTTTCCGTCACTCCATCGAGCAGGGTGAACTTGTATACGAGGACTACTCCCAGGACGTTCTTATGTTACAGCTTCACGCAGCGTCCCTTGGTCTTCCGTACGTTCCGGTAAGAATGATGCAGGGTTCCGGCCTTACTAAATACTGGGGCATCAGCAAAGAGCAGAGAAAGACAATCGACGGTGTTGATGATCTTAAGTGCGTAGATATCGAGAACCCGTTCGTACCGGGCGAGAAACTTCTTGCTGTTCCGGTTCCGCAGCTTGACTGCGCAGTTATCCATGTACAGCAGGCATCTCCGGATGGAACCTGCATCATCGATGGTGATGAGTTCCACGATGTTGATATCGCAATCGCTGCAAAGCGTACGATCGTTACATGTGAGGAGATCGTAAGCGACGAGTACATCCGCCGTGATCCTACAAAGACAAGAATCTTCGGCGAGTGCGTAGACGCTGTTGTTCGTGCTCCGTACGGTGCATGGCCGTCCCAGTGCTATGGTTACTATGATGATGATGATAAGAACCTTAGAGAGTACGATAAGGCATCTAAGTACCTCGATGCAGAGGACGCTAAGGCACAGCTCGCAAAGGCTGCTGCAAAGGCTGAGAAAGCTGCTGCTGCTAAACCGGATGACGAGAAGCTCGCAAAGGCTGCAGAAGTTGCAAAACAGGCTGCAGAGGATGCTGCTAACGGCACAAAGATTCCGGAGACCTTCAAGGACTACCTCCAGAAATATGTATACGGCTGCAAGGATCAGGACGACCTTCTTAACGTTATCGGCGGATCCCGCCTCATGGACCTTAAGAATGAGCCGCACCTTGGCTATTCTACAAGACACTAATTGAGGGAGGGAAATTCAAAAATGGCTGATTATACAAAGTATACAAAGCAGGAAATGCAGGCTTATGCCATTGCAAAAAATATTAAAGAAGAGCAGATCGTTATCGTTGGTACTGGTCTTCCGTTAATCGGTGCTTCCCTTGCGAAGCGTGTGGTTTGCCCGAGCTGCCACCCGATCGTAGAGAGCGGACTTATGGACTGCTCACCGGTAGAGGTACCGCGTTCCGTAGGTGATAACCGTTTCATGGCTCACTGTGCAGTACAGTGGCCGAATATCCGTTTCATCGGTTTCGAGGCTAACGAGTGGCTTCATAACAGTGACCGTCTGATCGCTTTCATCGGCGGCGCTCAGATCGACCCGTACGGTAACGTAAACTCCACATGTATCTTCGGTAAGGGCGACTACGTTCAGCCGACAACACGTTTCACGGGTTCCGGCGGAGCTAACGGTATCGCTACATTCTGTAACACAATCATCATGATGCAGCACCAGAAGAGAAGATTCATGGAGCATGTAGACTACATC
>CAVIYT010000149.1:44129-47062 GCA_963646925.1 Paludibacteraceae bacterium | reverse complement strand
GATCTCATCCCTGTACCGATATGCCTCTTCCAGGGATAGCAAAAAGAGCTTATCCCGACAGTCCTGATAGGGCAACTGGTAACTTTTCAGTCCGTCCATGCGGGTCTGCAAAAAATCCCCGTCCTCGGTCTTTCCCGTAAAGGCAGTTTTCGTCCCCGTGTATACAAAAGACGCATCTGGCACTGCCGTCTCTTCCTGTCTTTCAAGCCACTCCCTAGCCCTGGATCTCTTATAATTGTTATCTTCCCCAAAGGGAAGCAGAATGCGCTCTTCATAAGTACTGTCTACGTCCGACCGGATCACACTCTCCGAGAGAAACAGCGCACGTTTCCCATAACTTCCGCTTCCATCCTGATAGTCATCATCGATACAGCGAAACCGGTACGTTCTCCCCGCAATTTCCCGCAGGATCACATCTCCGGTGCTCCACGCCCCCCGGTCTTCCTCGTTTCCAATCTCGTTTCCCGTCCCCGGAACGATTTCTTCCCCGGAATCCGGTGCACGTCCCCGCCATTCAAATCCGATCCGGCAGTCCGTAAATGTTTCACCATCTACATTTCTCGTCCCAAGATCCAGCTTTGAGATATTGACCACATCAGGAAACGTCTGCGCGATCGCCAGTGTATCGAACGCGCCGTCCTTTCCCGTCACCGTAAACTCCTGTCGTCCTTCCCGCCCTGCTGCCGATACTGTTTCCATCAGAAACCGCCTGCCCGCTTCCCGGTCCCGCAGGATCACCGGTTCCGCTGTAAAAAGTTCCGCCTGGCTCTCCGCCGCATAGGGAACGAGTTCTCCACGGCAGCTTGTAAGTACAGCAAAAGAACCGGCAGCAATAAGCCACTTTGCCACTTTCTTTCGATTCATTTTTCCTCCTGGATATTCCGGCTAAAGCCGCCGGCGACTTTTCGATCAAGCAGATAAGTTCTGCTTTCAAAGATTTTTAAGACTTCAAAAAGATTGATTATGATTTGACTGGGACTACCCAACCGGTTCGTCCATCTGTTTGTCCATAACTATACCATAGTCCATCCCCGGAATCCATATCGGATCCGTAAAACCAAAGCCCTATTATTTAGTCAGTTTCACGAAAATATTTTCCCATTTTCGTCACTTTTACCAGGGCAATCTGTCAGAGATCCTAACAAAGGCAATGTTTATAAGGATTTTTCGATGTCAAAAAAAGACAGAACATGCCGCGCACATCCTGCCTTTCACTCAAACATCCTTATTTCATTTACACCCTTACCACGTCTCCACCGTCCGCAAGAATTCCTCCATCGGGATCACCCCATCGCACACAAGATCCGCCAGCTCTTCCCGCATGGTCCGCATCCCCTGTGTCTTCACCACATAATCCTCGATCTCCCACTCCGGCCGGTTTTCCGCCGTCATCTTCTTCAGTTCCCGGTCCATCACAAAGATCTCATGGACCGCCGTTCTTCCTTTATATCCCGTATTCCGGCAGAATTCACATCCGCGGCCGCGTCTCGCGCTCCGGATCTTTCTTCCAAGCAGCTTCTGCTCCTCATCCGTAAGTTCCACCGTTTCCGCGCAGTGCAGACATACCTTTCTAACAAGTCTCTGCGCCGCCATACCGCACAGGCTGTCCGCCGTGAGATATGGCTCGATACCCATATCCGCCATTCTCGTGATTCCTCCCGCCGCACTTTTTGTGTGCAGAGTCGATAACACAAGATGTCCGGTGATCGCCGCGCGGACACTGATCTTTGCGGTTTCCGGATCTCTCGTCTCACCTACCATGATGATATCGGGATCCTGTCTCAAAACAGACCGAAGTCCCGACTCGAAGGTAAGGCCCGCCTGTTCATTCACCTGCATCTGGCTGATTCCCGGAAGATACCGTTCCACAGGATCTTCGATGGTGACGATATTTACCGGTTCCTTCGCAAGATATTCCAGAATCATATATAATGTGGTAGTCTTTCCGCATCCTGTCGGTCCCGTAAGGTATAAGATCCCGCCGGGACTTTTCAGGATCCGCATCATCTTCCCATAATTCTCCGCGCTCATGCCGAACGTCTCACTATGGTCGATCTCCGTCTTCGTATCCAGAAATCTCAACACCATCTTTTCTCCGAAGATCGTCGGAATCACGCTGGTTCTCATATCCAGGCGGGTTCCCTCGATGGTCTCCCTGAAATGTCCGTCCTGCGGAACTCTCTTTTTCGCGATGTCCATTCCGCTGATGACTTTCGCCCTTGTCACAAGCGGCTGATACATGGACCTGTCAAACTCCCAGACCTTCGTCAGCATTCCATCGATCCTCATGCGAATCACAAACCGGTCCTCCCACGGTTCCATATGGATATCACTGGCATTCTCCCGATACCCAAGGAGCAGAAGTTCCTCCAGGATCTTCACCGCGGATTCCGCTTCTTTATTCATCTGTTCCATATTTTCCGGGATCTCCTCCCTGTTTCCTTTCTTTCTGTCTCCGCCTAACACAAGCAGCATCTCGATCTCCCCTTACATCTATTCTCTCGCGGCATTTCCGTCCGTATGAACCGCCGCCCCGGCATCACCGGGATACAAAATATTTCCTGCCCTCTCATAGAGGATCTGCTCTCCATCGGACACATGGACCCGCAAAAATATCCGGTATCCGTTAACATCTTCTATGGAAACTTCCGGCACCAGATCATCCTCGCTGAACGCATCCAGTGAAAGCGTTTCCAGCTCTTCCCGCCGGATCGTCCCTATCTGCAGTCCATCTGTCACATGCCGGAAAACAGCGTCGCCGATCATCTCCGCATGTTCCTGCGTCTCTGCCCGTTCCATGACACGAAACATCATCCGTCTCATCGGAAAGATCATAAGCATCAGCATTCCAAACAGAAAGATCACCGTCATGACCTCTACCAGAGTGAACCCGCCTCTTTTATTCTTCATCCGCAAATAGCTCCTCCATGACC
>CAVIYT010000149.1:0-43788 GCA_963646925.1 Paludibacteraceae bacterium | reverse complement strand
TCCGCATTGGATGGTGTATACACGGACAGCCGCTCTCTCTTCAGAACGATCGACGCGCTTTCCTTCTGACCGCTCACCGCACACTCTGCCTGCAGAATCAGGCTAGAACCGTCCGTATTCCAGAACGATGTCACAGTTGTCTCGATCTTTTCAGACTCAGCATCCCCGTTATCCGCCCAGATCACACCATCTGTCCTCGGAAGCCCGCGCTCCGCAACAAGTTTCTCGACGATATCCGACGTCTCTTCCCTCAGGATCTTTTCCGCGAGAACCTGCACTGCCGACTCCGCAGCCAGCCTCGCCTCCGTTTTCGCGGCGTTCCGCTCCGCCCAGGCGTATCTCCTGGACGCGTAGGAAAAGAGCAGTGTTCCAACAACCATGAGAAGCATGACCGTCATCAGAACCTCCGACATGACAAAACCGTCATTCCCGTTCTTTTTCAACCCGTTTCCTCCTCTCAACCGCCGATACTTCCGTACATATTCCACATCGGTTCCATGATTCCGAGGATCAGGAGGCCTGTAAGCGCACCGATGACCAGAATCATCGCCGGTTCCAGAAGATTCATCAGCTTCGTGAGCGCCAGATCCGCCTCATGCTCATAATTTTCCGCCAGTCTCTTTAACATGTCATCCAACCGGCCTGCCTCCTCACCCGTGACGATCACTGCCGCTAACTTCTTATCGAAGCCTCCGCTCTCCCGGATCGCCTCGCTGAGTAACTTTCCGTTTTTCACATGTTCCATGATCACCCGGATCTTTCCGTCCAGGTACCGGTTTCCGATGGTTCCCATTGTATACTTTAAACAGAGTGGAATCGGCAGTCCGCTGGAGTAGAGACTCGACATGTTTTCACAGAATCTCGCGGTACAGATGATCTTTACCTGTCTTCCGAGAACAGGCAGAACGCACAGCATGCGGTCATATCCACGCCGGATTCCCGGTCTCGTAATCAGCAAATTCCATAATACAAGGAGGATCAGCGCTGCCGCCGGAAGAAAATACCGATATTCATACAGAAAATGACTGATGTTCATCAATACTCTCGTGAGAAACGGCAGTTTCGCGTCCTCCAGAAGCGGTTCCAGCGTCGGAAGGATCGCCAGAAAGACGAACAGGATCAGAAATATCATCATTAAGAGCAGGATCTTCGGGTACAGCATGGCACCTCGGATCTTTCCCTCTGTCCGATGCTCTTTTTCATAATGGGTCGACAGCCGCATGGTCGTTGTCCCGAGATGACCGCCCATCTCCGCCGACCGGATCATCTGAACTGCCAGCTCTGGAAAACATCCCGTCTCTTCCATTGCATCGCCGATGGACATTCCGTCGGTCATCCGCCGCTTCAGTTCCCGGCACGCAAGAGAAAATCTTTTATCCGTTTCATCTGTCTCCATGATCTCAAGTGCCTTCGGAACCGGAAGGCCAGAACTCACCAACACCGAAAACTGTCTGAAAAACTCCGACAATTTCGAGGTTCCAAGTTTCTTCAGCTTTTTCATAACATATCCCCACCTTTATCGGTCCAAATTTTTACCATGTCAGTCCAAAGAACAGGTCGATGATCTGGCTGCCCCAGAGCTTCGCCGCATACAGCCCTAAACAGAGCGCCGGAGCGAACGGAATTCTCGCCCGCTCTCCAAATCTTACCCTGCCGAGGGCCAGCAACGCCACAGATTGAAGACCGCCAAAGAAGAACCCCATAAAAGTTCCAACCAGGCATGTCTTCCATCCGAGATAAAATCCCATGACTGCCAGGAGTCTGATATCACCGCCGCCGAATGCGCCGTCCACGAAAAGATCGACAAGATACATTGGAAGCGCAGTGGAAAATACCCCAATAATCCGGGCAGTAAGTGAGATTTCCGACTCCGCAAACAAAGACAAAACAGCCAGGATCAGCAGCGGAACCAGCACTTTATCCGGTATCGTCATCGTCCGGATATCTGTCCACGCGATCCAGATAAATGCTGCCGCAAGACACAGATCCATACAAAGCTTCATACTTTCCTCCATACAAAACAAAACGGCGCAGTTATCCACTGCACCGCATAAAGTCAATATTTTTATGATCCTATTTTACGGAATCCATCAAAACTTGTCAATGCATTTGTCCGCAGCCGGGCTACTTCCGGCCGATCTCACCCGCAAAGTTTCCGCCACGTCTGGCACCCGACGCACACCGCATCTCTCACAGCCGCACCACCCGGTCGCACACCTTCTCCAAAAGCTCCGGCGAATGGCTCACCGCGATCATCCCCATCTCCCGGCGCTTCAGCTCCTTCAAGACAAAGTCCCAGATCTGCCCCTGGGTGATGAGATCCAGCATCGTCGTCATCTCGTCCGCGATCAGGATCTTCGTCCGCCTCCCAAGCGCCCTCTCAATACAGAATCGCTGGAGTTCCCCGCCGGAAACCTCCACCGGAAACCGGTCCTTCCACTCGTCCCGGATCCCAAGTCCATTTTCGATCCGCGCCCGCTCGCTGGGATCCTCGAAAGTCCAATCACCTTCCGCCAGCACTGTGCTCAGCCGCCTCTTCGGATTCACCGAAAGCTCCGGATGCTGCCAGACCATCTGCACCGGGCAGTAGCCGCGATACTTAAGCACCGGTGTACCATCAAGCAGAACCTCCCCCTGCTCCGGCCTCTCATATCCGGCAAGGATCTTGCAGAGCGTAGTCTTTCCATACCCGCTGGGCGCCATGATCCCCACCTTTTCGCCGGGTTCCACCGTAAGGTTCACATGGTCCAGGATCTGTCTCGTTCCTTTTCCGTATTTAAAAGAAATCTCTCTCGCTTCCAGCCTCATCTGCCGTATTCCTTTCGCATCGTGTCCAAAATCCCGCCCGTATCGCAGAGGCGTTCCCCATCCTTTTCCCAGTTCTTCGGCATGGACCGGAACAGCGCCTTCGTGTACGGGTGCTTGAGATTCCTCTCGTCCTGAAACGCCGCCGCGTCCGTCTCCTCGATGACTCTTCCGCCGTAGAGCACAACAACACGGTCCGCCGTGAGAAGCGCCAGCTCCAGATCATGGGTGATGAGAAGCACGCCTGCTCCATCGTCCGCCATCTCCCGGAAATGTCCCATGACCCGGGTTGCCGCCTCCAAATGAAGTCCCGGCGTCGGCTCATCCGCGATGACAAGCTTCGGCTTTTCCATCACCGCCGTGGAGATCAGGACACGCCTCGTCATGCCGCCGGAGAGCTGAAACGGATATTTTTCCCGGATATCAGGTGAAAGTCCATAACGCTTCAGCACCGCCAGGCACTTTTCCTTCACTGACACATCTTTTTTCCCATTCTGGATCTGATCCCCGATCTTCATCAGTGGGTCCAGATAGGACACACTCTGGGGCACAAGGACGATCTCATGTCCACGGAGCTTTTTGATCCGCTCCTTTTTCAGCGGCTCTCCAAGGAATCGGATCTCCCCGTCCATCCCACTGTTATATGGAAGAATTCCCATGATCGCATGGGCTAAAAGACTCTTTCCCGAACCGCTGGATCCCACGACCGCGACGATCTCGCCGCTCTTCACCGTAAGATCCATCTTCTCCACCGCATGGAGCGTCCGCCTCGAAAATCCCCTGTCATACTGGGTGAAGGTGACGGAGAGGTCTTTTACTTCCAGAATCGTATCCTTCATCTTCCCCGCCTCCTATTCATGGACACTTCCAGGATCTAAGATCCTGCAGAGTTCCTGTCCGATATAATGAAACAACAGCACCGTTCCCACAAGGAAAAGTCCCGGAAACAGCGCCAGCCACCACTTTCCCATCGCCAGATATTTCATGCTCTCCGACAGGATCACGCCGATCGCCGGGCTCTCCGCGGAAAGTCCGAAGCCCAGAAACGTGATGCTGGCTTCATGTAAGATCGCATGGGGGAACATGAGAACCAGTCCCGTGATAAACTGCGGGATCAGGTTCGGTGCCATGTGGAAAAACGCGATATAAAGCTTCCCTTTTCCAAGCTTTTCCGCGATCTTCACATACTGGCTCTGCTTCAACTGCAAAACCTCCCCCCGGATCAGTCTCGCCAGAGACGCCCAGTGGGTAAACGCGATTCCCCATACAACGCCCCAGAATCCCCGCCCGCAGGCGAAGGAGATCAGGATCAGCAGCAGCATGTGGGGAATTCCCATGACGATATCGATGAGCATCCGCACCGCACTGTCCACATATTTTCCAAAGACTGCCGCGCAGAGTCCCAGAATGAAGGCCACCGCAGCGCTGACCGCCGCGGTCAGAAGTCCGATCCGGATACTTAAGGACAGACCCGCAATGGTCCGCACGAACATGTCCCGGCCCATCCAGTCCGTTCCAAAAGGATATTGTATACACGGCGCCACGTTTTTTCTCGTAAAATCAGTTTCGATTGCGGCTTCCTGCCAGCAACTTCCAAGGACCGCGATGACCACCAGCACCAAAGCTGCCAGAATCAGCAGCACCAAGCTTTCCATTCTGCGATTTTTCTTCATCAGCGCTTCGCCCCCTCTCTGATCCGTGGGTCGATCACGCTGTATAAGACGTTTGCCGCAAGATTTCCCGCCGCGACGATCACCGCCGTGATCACCGTGATCCCCAAAAGAAGAGGCACATCGCTTCCAAGTCCCGCCGTCACCGCGGCCTGTCCCAGACCCGGATAAGAAAAGACCTGTTCCACGAGGACGGAACCTCCGATGATCTCACTCACCGACGCGAACTGCAGCGTCATGGCCGGGAGAAGAATGTTCCGAAGTCCATGGCGGCGTAAGATCGACCACTCCGACTCGCCTCTGGCTCTTGCGAACAGCACATAGTCACTTTCCATGACTTCGATCAGCTTTTCTCTCGTGTGCAGGGCGATGGAGGAGATTCCCGTGATGCTCAGAGCCGCCGCCGGAAGAACCGCATGGCGGATCCTGTCCGCGACAGAGATCGCGCCTGCGTCCATACCGATGGGCACGCTGAAACCAATGGGGAACCAGTGAAGTTTTACCGCAAACACCATTAATAACACCATTGCCACCCAGAACGCCGGAGTGCTGGCCACAAACAGGGAATATCCCGTGACGATCCGGTCCATGATCCCGCCCCGCTTTTTTCCGGCGAGAATGCCGAGGAAAAAGCCCAGGATGCCGGATAACAGCCATGCCGTAAACAACAGCCAGACGGAATTCATGACCTTCTCACCGATGACCTCCGCCACCGGGCGGCGGTATAAAAGGGAGGTTCCCATATTTCCGTGAAGGAAATCCTTCAGCCAGTTCAGATACCGCTCCACCGGCGGCAGATCCGTTCCCCAGTAACTTCTGAGCTTCGCGATCTGTTCCGGGCTCATGGACCCCAGGGCCGTCTGGCCCACATTTGTCTGAAGCGGGTCTATGGGCGAGACCGCCAGGAGCCCAAACGCCAGAATGCTCACGAAGAGCACCATCAGACACATCCGCACTGCCTGTCTGCCAAGCCACAGACCCGTTTTTCTTAATTCCATGTCCACTGGTCGACATTATTTACGATCGACCAGCCATGTCCATGTGGGTGAAGCTTCTGCTCCGCCACCTGCAGACCATCCTTCACCCAGTATAAATGATCAATATTTACAAGCCAGATCCACGGAAGATCGCCATCCTGGGTGATTCCCGTCGTTCCGTCCCACTGGGCGTTTTTCCAGAGCTCGTAGGACTTTTCCAGGTCACTCTCCGCCAGCGCCGCGTCCATGTATTCGTCCACTTTCTCGTTGGCGTAAGGGGAATACTCCGCGTATTTCTTTCCCGGCGCCGTGTGGTAAATATTGTATAGTTCCATCGGTGTGTGGGCGCCCCAGCCCCACATTAATGGCGTAGACTGCGCCCGGTCATAGGCGGTATCCCAGCCGACGCCCTCTGTCGTCACCTTGATTCCGATCTCTTTTAACTGGTTTGCGGTGTCCTCCGCAAGTGCCTGGCGGACGGAGTCCCCAGTCGGGTAGAGCATGGTGAACTCGGCGCGGACGCCGTTTTTCTCCAGGATTCCATCGCTTCCAGCCGTCCATCCCGCTTCCTTTAAGATCGCCATCGCCATATCCGGATCATAGTCCGTCTTCGCCGCCGGATTGTACCACGGCATCTGGTCACAGACACTGTACGCCGCGGTTCCGTATCCGTTCAACACATGCTCGATCATCTCGTCACGGTCGATCACCAGGTTAATGGCCCGGCGCACGTTGATATCGCTGGTGAAGTCATTTCCGAGAGGCACGCCGTTCTCGTCCGTCTCCCCCGCCGGGATCACCGGCAGGTTGAAGCCGCGGTTGTCCACGGTCTTGCAGGCGAGAAGGGAAAATCCGTCTACCGTCTGGTCAGAGTACGCCGCGGAAGTGTAGGCGAGGTCTACCTGCCCTGAGAGCGCTGCCGCATAGGCCGCGTCCTCGTCCATAAATAAGACCGTCACCGTCTTCATCTTTGGCTCCTCTCCGTAATAGTCCGGGTTTGCCGTGAAGATGACCTGCTGCCCTTTATCCCACTGTTTCATGATATAGCGGCCGGAACCGATCGGATTTGAGCCGTAATCCGGTCCGTATGCATGTTCCGGGACAATTCCCGTGATCGCCATGGTGTAGGGCCAGATGGAATATGGGCGGGTCATATCGAATTCCACGGTGGTGTCGTCCAGGGCTTTCGCCTCTTTCAACATCGTAAAATCGTTGACGGAACTGGTATCCCGCAGCGTGTTGTAGGTGAACGCCACGTCCTCTGCCGTAAGCTCTTCCCCGTCCGTAAATTTTACTCCGTCCCGGATCGTCACGGTCCAAGTCATACCGTCATCACTGACATTCATATCTGTTGCCAGATCATAACCGATAGTCATATCTGCCTTTGTGACCGTCAGTGTGCTCTGGATCAGCGGCTCATGGACGTGCTCTCCGGCGCCCCAGCCGTACGCCGGGTCGAATCCCGCTGCCGGTTCTGAGGACGGGTCCATGACGATGATCACGGAATCTTTTTCCGCGAGATCCGTTTTTGCTCCACTTGTCTCATTCGCAGCTGCCTGCCCGTTTTCCGCATTCGCGGACGCGGCTGTCTGGTCTGCTGACGGCTTTGCGCCGGAGCAGCCAGCGGCTGAACAGACGACGCCTGCGATCACGGCTGACGCTAATATTGATTTAATTGTACGTTTTTTCATGAATATATATCCTTTCGGTGCAAGTGTCTTCGGCTCCATAAAAAAGTACCAGAAAAGCGGCCCACGTTCTGTAGACCTCTACCTTCCTGGTACTGCAATTTCAAATTATATACGTTCTGCAAAAGTTCCGAAAACCGATTCTTCTGCCTGTATTTTTCATGAACTGTATGGATGAACATTCACTCAGTTCTATGTATGACCGCCTTGGGCGGGGGACTCTTTTATGAGTATGGGCTTCTGCCGCATAATAGTAATATTATAGTAAACTTTTTTTCAAAAATCAACTTTTTTCCGGTCCATGACCTTGCAGAATACCACGCCCGCCGCCGTACTGGCGATAGTTGCAAGAAGTGCCGGTCCGGCGATCGCCGCCGGGTTGACGCTGCCGTACTGGCTGCGGTAGGCGATCATGTTGATGGGGATGAGCTGCAGCGAAGAGATATTTACGATCAGGAACGTGCACATCTCATTATTGGCGGTACCTGCTTGCCTTGCGGAACCAATATTCTTTATCCTTCTGTCCCGTTTTTCTAATTCTTTTTGTACTCTTTTATCTAAATCTATGTTTCTCAAGGTTCTTTCCTGTTTTGCTTCGTCTCTAATTTTCTCTGATGTCTGATTTTTTTGAGTATTCCATACAGTACCTGTTTTTTTCGACTGCTCATCTTTACCGCTGACGCACAGATTGCGTCTTTCTTCCTCCAGCTTTCCCAACTCCTCCATCGCCTTCACCCCCGCCGGTGTCGCCGCCCATCCGAGTCCCAGCATGTTCGCGATCATATTTGTCGCGATATATTTCCCCGCCGGATGTCCGTCCGGCAGATTCGGGAAGAGAAATCTTATCACAGGCCGCATTTTCTCCGTCAACGCCTCGATGAGTCCCGCCCGCTCGCCGATTTTCAGGATCCCGCACCAGAACGACATGATTCCAAGCATCGTGATGCCTAGAGTCACCGCCTCCTTCGCTGAGTCCAGCAGCCCATTTGTCACCGCCCCCATATTTCCATGAAACGCCGCCCAGAAGATCCCGGCCGCCATCATTCCTGCCCATAGAACATTCAACATAAAAAATCCCGCATTTCTGTCAAAGCCGGCGGCTCTTCGGTTATCTGCTCTTAAAGTACAGATACACCAAACTCCACCTGAATTTCTTTATCTTATGACAAAAACACGGGATCTATGAACTTTATAAAACGAATTTTTTTCAATGCTTTTATCCAGACTGCTTCACACTATCTATACGGCAGCCGATCCGCATTTTTACTCTCCGCACAGCGCCGCCATAACCTCCGGCACTGTCTCAATCTTTTCACAGCGGTACGCGTTGCTTCCGCAGAACAGCAGCGCATCGTCGATCTTTCCTTCCGCTGCGTTGATCAGCGCCTTCGTGATACAGTAAGGCGTTTCCGCCGGATTGCAGTGTTCCAGGCACTGGAAGCACCGCTCCACCTTCACCGGGCCTTTTGCGACCCGCTCTAAGAATTTATTCTTGATCGCCCGCCCCGGCATTCCAACCGGACTCTTTACGATGACGATGTCTTCCTCTTTCGCGTTGATATACGCCTCTTTGTATGCAATATCCGCGTCACATTCCTCGGTGGTGACGAATCTCGTCGCCGCCTGGACGCCCTCTGCCCCAAGCTCAAACTGGTGCAGAACATCTTTATGATCAAAGATTCCGCCCGCCGTGATTACCGGAATATGCTTTTTATACTTCTCCGCAAAGCCTTTCACCGTCTCGATGATCCCGCGGACTTCCTTATCATATGCCGGCTCATCAAATGTCTCCGCCACATGATCCGTGTCGGCTCCAAGCTCCGCAAGCTGTTCCCTGGAAAATCCCAGGTGACCGCCCGCGCAGGGACCTTCCACTACAACGAAATCCGGCGCCGTGTGGTACTTTCTGTCCCACATCCGGCAGATCACGAGAGCGGATTTCACAGAAGAGACGATGGGCGCGATCATGGTGCGGCGCTCTTTTTTCTCGGAGCTTCCGTCCTCATTCTCCGCCTCAGCGACAAATTTCGGCATGTCGATGGGAAGACCGGCGCCAGAGATGATCACATCCGCACCAGCCTTCACAGCTTCTTTCACGTATGATGCGTATTCCTTTGTCGCAACCATGATATTAAAGCCTAAAATACCCTGAGGCGCTTTCTCCCTGGCTTTCTTAAGCTCCGAATGGATCGCTCTCAAGTTCGCCGCCATGGGATTTTTCCCAAAATCATGGTCCTTAAACCCGATCTGGGCCGTGGAAATGATCCCGATTCCGCCAGCCTTCGCGACAGCTCCGGCTAAGGACGAAAGACTCATGCCGACGCCCATGCCTCCCTGGATCACCGGGCGCTTCGCCACGAGATTCCCTATTTTTAATGGTTTCAAGCTGATAGCTGTCTCCATATTCCCTCCTAAATTATAACGCTCCATATCTGTCCAATCCCTTCGCAGAACTAAACAGAAATCATCCCCAAGCTGAAGCACTGCCTAAAATTCCCTAAATCTCTCATACCGGCGCTCCGCCAACGTCTTCCCGTCAAGCTTCGTCCACTCCACAAAGAATTCTTCCATGGCGTCTTCCATGGTCTTCGCGATCTCCGGAAGCGTCTCCGGGTCTGCCGGTTCCGGCTCCTGGATCACCCGCTCGATGATTCCAAGTTCCTTTAATTCCTTCGCGGTCATCTTCATGACCCGTGCCGCCTCGTCGGCGCGCTTGCTGTCCTTCCAGAGGATCGACGCGAAACCTTCCGGGGAGAGAACGGAATACACCGCGTTCTCCATCATCCAGACCTCGTTCGCAACAGCCATGGCCAGCGCTCCGCCGCTTCCGCCTTCTCCGATGACGATGGAGAGCACCGGCACTTTAAGATCTGACATCTCAAAGAGGTTTCTCGCGATCGCCTCGCCCTGACCGCGCTCCTCGGCTTCCAGCCCGCAGAACGCGCCTGGGGTGTCCACAAAGCAGACCACCGGACGTCCGAATGTCTCCGCCTGTTTCATGAGGCGCAGCGCTTTGCGGTATCCATCCGGGGACGGCATGCCGAAGTTGCGCTTGATATTGTCCTTCGTATTCTTTCCTTTTTCCTGACCGATCACCGTCACAGGCATTCCGTGGAAGGACGCGATTCCGCCGACGATGGCGCCGTCATCCTTGCAGTAGCGGTCTCCATGGAATTCCATGAAATCGTCAAAAATAGCGTTGATATAATCGGTAGCTACCGGGCGGTCCGCCTTTCTAGAGAGCAGGACGGAATCCCACGCGCTGCGGATCGCCGCCGCTGTCGCGCCGCCATGATGGGCTTTCTTTTCCGAGGAAACAGCTTCACTTTCTTTCATATCAGCAGCTTCCTCCGCCGCGTTTTTCCATTCTGTCAGGCATCCGCTCTCCGGCTTTCTATGAAGCTTTAAGATCATCGCCAGCGTCTCCTTCAACTCCTCGCGCTTCACGATCTTATCGACAAAACCGTGCTCCACAAGGAACTCCGCTCTCTGGAAACCTTCCGGAAGCTTCTGCCTGATCGTCTGCTCGATGACACGGGGACCCGCAAAGCCGATCAGCGCTCCCGGCTCTGCGAGAATGATATCTCCAAGCATCGCAAAGCTTGCCGTCACGCCGCCTGTTGTCGGGTCTGTCAGGACGCTCACGTAGAGCTGTCCCGCTTCATGATGTCTCTTTAAGGCCGCGGAAGTCTTCGCCATCTGCATCAGGGAGACCATTCCTTCCTGCATTCTCGCGCCGCCGGAGCAGGCGAAAAGGATCACCGGAAGTTTCTCCTCTGTGGCGCGCTCAACGGCTCTCGTGATCTTCTCACCCACGTTGTGGCCCATGCTGCTCATTAAAAATCTCGCGTCACAGACACCGACAACGGTCTTCTGTCCGTGGATCTCGCATGTTCCGGTGACGATCGCCTCGTTGAGCTGGGATTTTTCGCGGGCCGCCGCGAGTTTTTTCTCGTATCCCGGGAAATTTAACGGGTTGGAGACCTGCATGAACTTATCCCACTCCTCAAATGTTCCCGCGTCCGCGATCATCTCGATCCGGCGGTACGCATGGACACGGAAATATCCGCCGCATTTCGGGCAGATATAGAAGTTCGCCTTCACGTCGTCCGAATAGATCGACTTTCCGCATTTATTGCACTTTTTCCACAGACCGGTAGGAATTACCGGCGTGTCTTCCTCTGCCGCCCTGGCAGATTCCTTTTCTCCCGCACGGTGTTTCATATCGATCATCGTATATGTTTTCTTAAACATATCCCTTAACATATATAAAAGCTCCTTTCAAGTCTGTGAAAATGGCGAATGTCTCGTTTAGTCATGCTATTCTTTGCAATACTCTGGAAAATGTGACGGAATAAAGTTCGTATCCACATTCCCCGCCTGGAAATCCGGATCGCTCAAAATATCATACTGGAAATCCAGATTCGTATTGATTCCCTCAATGACAAGCTCCCCGAGGGCGCTGCGCATCTTCGCGATGGCGGACTCCCGATCCTTGTCTCTCACGATCAGCTTTAAGATCATGGAATCATAGTTCGGCGGGATCTTATAATTGTTGTAGACCGCCGTGTCCACGCGGACTCCCCGACCGCCCGGAAGATGAATATCCGTGATCATGCCCGGACATGGCATGAAATTCTTCTCCGGATTCTCCGCATTGATCCTGCACTCGATGGCATGGCCGGAGATCTTAATGTCCTCCTGCGTTACAGAGAGCGGTTCGCCCGCCGCGATCCTGATCTGTTCTTTGATGAGATCCATATCTGTGACAGCTTCCGTCACCGGATGTTCCACCTGGATCCTGGTATTCATTTCCATAAAATAGAAATTTTTCTGTTTATCTAAAAGGAATTCGATGGTTCCGGCATTCTCATATCCCACAGCCTTTGCCGCCCGGACCGCCGTCTCGCCCATCTTTTCCCGGAGTTCCTCGGAGATCGCCGCTGACGGGGACTCCTCAAGAACTTTCTGGTGTCTTCTCTGGATCGAGCAGTCGCGCTCGCCGAGATGGACCACATTTCCGTAGCGGTCCCCCAGGATCTGGAACTCAATATGTCTCGGATTCTCCACAAACCGCTCGATATACATGGTATTATCGGAAAATCCTTTGACGGATTCCATCTGCGCGTTCAGGAAATTCGCCTCAAAATCCTCTTCTGATCTTGAGACACGCATTCCCTTTCCGCCGCCGCCGCTGGACGCCTTGATCATCACCGGAAATCCGACTTCCTTCGCGGTCTTCAGACCTTCCTCCACGGTGAAGACCAGCTCTTTGCTTCCCGGAACCACCGGAACGCCTGCCGCCATCATGGTCTTTCTCGCCTCGGACTTATTTCCCATTTTATTGATGATCTCCGCGGACGGACCGATAAAGCGGATATTGCACTTCTCGCAGAGCTCCGCGAAGCGGGCATTCTCCGATAAGAATCCGAAACCAGGATGAATGGCATCCGCCTTCATGACAACACATGCAGTTAAGATCCGCTCCATGTCGAGATAACTCTCCGTGGACGGCGCCGGTCCGATACAGATCGCCTCGTCCGCAAGAAGTGTGTGGAGCGCGTCCCGGTCCGCCTCTGAATAGACGGCAACCGTCTTGATTCCCATCTCCCGGCATGCCCGGATGATCCGAACGGCGATCTCGCCGCGGTTTGCGATTAAAATCTTCTGAAACATCTCTTCACCAGTCCTAACCGATCATGAATGTGAGTTCTGCAGATACCGCGACTTTTCCGTCCACGGTAGCGACCGCTTTTCCAACACCGACCGGTCCTTTCTGCTTAATGATCTCGCACTCCAGGCGAAGCTTGTCGCCCGGAACTACCTTCTTCTTAAACTTTACATTGTTCATCGCGCCGAAATACGCGGTCTTTCCCTTATTTCCCTCAACGCTTAAGATCGCCACAGCGCCTGTCTGTGCCAGTGCCTCAACGATCAGAACGCCCGGCATTACCGGCTCCTGCGGGAAATGGCCCGCGAAATACGGCTCATTGTATGTGACAGATTTATAACCAACGGCTCTCACGCCCGGCTCCAGCTCCTCCACGCAGTCCACGAGAAGAAACGGGTGTCTGTGCGGGATGATCTCCTGAATTTCTTTGATTCCTAACATTTTTCCTCCTCCGTAACTGTCCGGCATTCTCACAACGCAGCGTAACAGTTACCTGCAAAAACCTATTTTCAATGGACTAATCCTATAGAATTTTGCTCTACACAATGTTTGCGTCCCACGCGGCAAGGCGCAGGCCTGTTATCTCTATACTTATCGAATTCTAAACAACGGCTGACCGTACTCCACCGTCTCCTCGTTCTTCACAAGGATCTCCTCAACGATTCCGTCATACTCGCTCTCGATCTCGTTCATCAGCTTCATGGCTTCCACGATTCCGATGACCTGACCTTTTTTCACGGTGTCTCCGACTTTTACATAGTCCTCAGCGTCCGGCGCCGGGGAAGAGTAGAATGTACCCACGAGCGGGCAGCTGATGACTTTCTCAGAGATTCCAGATGTCTTCTTTTCACTTGTCTCACCGGAGACCTGCTCCATCGCGGTCACATCCGCGGTCTGGATCATCGTCTGTCCCGGAACCTGCATAACGACCGGAGTCTGTGCCGCCGCAACGACCTTTTTTTCCCGCTTCATGCTCAGCTTCCAGTCGCCTTCCGCAAGCTCGAAGCCGGTCATGCCGTTCTCTGACATCGCTTTCATTAACTCAATGATCTCTTTTACTTCCATTGCCGTTCTCCTTACTCCTCAAACTTTCTGACAAGCAGGCAGGCGTTGTGTCCGCCGAATCCCAGAGAGTTTGTTAAGACTGTCTTCACTTCCATGGAAACGCCGTCGCCCTTTGTGTAGTCAAGATCGCATTCCGGATCGTCCACCTTTAAGCCTGCTGTGGCATGAACAAAGCCGTCCTGGATAGATTTTACACAGTCGATGAACTCAACGCCGCCGGCAGCTCCTAAAAGGTGGCCGATCATGGACTTTGTGGAGTTGATCTTTACTTTATATGCATGGTCGCCAAGCGCAAGCTTGATGGCCTTTGTCTCGAATAAATCGTTGTGGTGGGTCGCTGTTCCGTGGGCATTGATGTAATCGATGTCCTCCGGCTTCATTCCCGCGTCAGCGATGGCGTATTCCATTGCCTTTGCAGCGCCGCTTCCGTCCTCAGCTGGGGAAGTGATGTGGTACGCATCGCCTGTCGCGCCATATCCGGCTAACTCCGCGTAGATCTTCGCTCCGCGGGCTTTCGCGTGCTCAAGGTCCTCTAAGACAACAACACCTGCGCCCTCGCCCATGACGAATCCGTTTCTCTCAAGGTCGAACGGGATGGACGCCCGCTCCGGGTCCTCGGAGGTGGAAAGCGCGGTAAGTCCGGAGAATCCCGCAACACCGATCGGGGTAATGCAGCTCTCGGTTCCGCCTGCAACCATGACTTCCGCCTCGCCGTGCTGGATCGCACGCATGGCCTCACCGATGGAGTTTGTGCCGGACGCGCATGCGGTCACGACGTTGATGTTCTTTCCTTTTAAGCCAAACTGGATGGACACGTTTCCTGCTGCCATGTTGCTGATCATAAGCGGCACTAACAGCGGATTCACGCGGTTCGGTCCTTTTTCCAGAAGTTTCTTGTATTCTTTCTCAATGATCTGTAAGCTTCCGATACCGGAGCTTACGCAGACACCGACGCGGAACGGGTCTTCCTTTGTCATATCAAGGCCGGAATCCTCGATGGCCTGGCGGGATGCCGCTACCGCGAACTGCGCGAAACGCTCCATTCTTCTCGCCGCCTTCGGGTCCATGTAGTCCTTCGGCTCGAAGTCCTTGATCTCCGCCGCGATCTTTGCTTTATAATCTGTTGTATCAAAATACGTGATCGGTCCGAATCCAAGCTTTTTCTCTTTTAATCCGTTCCAGAATGTCTCGACATCATTTCCGATCGGGGTGATCGCACCCATTCCTGTTACTACAACTCTTCTCATGCTTACGTTCTCCTGTTCTAAAAATGTTACGGTTCACACTCCGCGCGAACAATAACCGAAATATCCGCTGTCCGGCGGTGCAGCCGGAACAGGTGCTTTTTTATTCTTACATCGCCATGCCGCCGTCCACATGAAGGACCTGACCGGTAATGTAAGCTGCCTCATCGGAAGCAAGGAATGCGACTGCCTCCGCAATGTCTTTTGTCTCGCCGAAACGCTTTAACGGGATCTGTTCACCCATGGCTTTCTTTACGTCCTCCGGAAGCACATCCGTCATCTCCGTGCGGATAAATCCCGGTGCGACCGCGTTTGATGTGATTCCGCGGCTTCCAAGCTCTCTCGCGACAGATTTTGTGAGTCCGATGATGCCTGCCTTGGATGCGCAGTAGTTTGCCTGGCCCGCATTTCCCATCACTCCGGAAACGGAGGAGATGTTGATGATCCGTCCGCCTCTCTGTTTTAACATCTGGCGGGAAACATGTTTGATGCAGTTGAACGCACCCTTTAAATTTGTGTCGATAACGGCGTCAAAATCGTCCTCGGACATCTTCATGATCAGGTTGTCCTTCGTGATTCCGGCGTTGTTTACCAGAATATCGAGACGGCCGTATTTCTTTACGATCCCATCGATCATTTCCTTGGACTTCTCGAAATCACTGACGCTGCACTGCATGCTCTCGGCTGTTCCGCCGTTTGATGTGATCTCATTTACGACTTCCTCCGCCTTTGCCGCAGAGCCGTTATAGTTGACGATGACAGTTGCTCCGTATCCTGCCAGTGTCAGTGCGATCTGACAGCCGATTCCACGGCTTGCGCCTGTCACAAGAGCGATTTTTCCTGTTAAATTCATGTTTCCCTCCGTGTTTCTATCGATATAATTAGTTCAGCTTCTCAAGATCCTCAAATTTCTCAATATTGATAACCGTAGCTTCCCGGTTGATCTTTCTGATAAATCCAGCCAGTGTCTTTCCCGGTCCGATCTCAATAAACCGGTCAACACCGTCCGCCAACATGGTCTCCACGCTCTGCTGCCATCTCACAGAAGAAGATACCTGGCGTGTTAAAAGCGGCTTTACGTCCTCCGCCTTTGTCACGTAAGCGGCTGTCACATTGGCCACATACGGGCTCACCGGCTCGGATACCGGAATGTTCTCCAGGAACTTTCCAAGCTTCTCTCCCGCTTCCTCTAAAAGATAGGAGTGGAACGGTCCGCTGACGTTCAGCGGGATCACGCGTCTCGCGCCCGCCTCTTTTAACTTCACTGCCACGGTCTCAACCGCCTCCTTGAGACCGGAAATTACGATCTGGCCCGGGCAGTTGTAGTTTGCGACCTGCACGTTCGGGATCTCGTCAACGACTGCGTTGATCTGCTCCGCTGTCATGCCGAGAACGGCGCTCATTCCGCCGACGCCCGCCGGAACCGCCTCCTGCATGAGGATTCCTCTCTCCCGGACGGTGCGGATCGCGTCATCCGCAGTCATAACGCCTGCGGCAACCAGCGCGCAATACTCGCCAAGGCTTAAGCCCGCAGCCACATCCGCATGGACGCCGCGCTCTTCCATCACCTTCATCATGGCAACGCTTGCGGTCACCATCGCAGCCTGCGTGTACTCCGTAATGTCAAGGCGGTCATTCTTCTCAAAACATAACTCCGGCACGGAAAATCCTAAAAGCTCCGTCGCGCGGTCGAACACTGCCTTCGCAGTCTCTGAATTCTCATAAAAATCCTGGCCCATGCCGCATACCTGCGCGCCCTGACCTGGAAAAATAAATGCTGTCTTTCCCATGATTCTCCTTATATTGCAGCAGTTCAGCCCTGCACCGATCCACTCAGGAACCGGTGCTGCGGACTTTCCTGCATAAGCCTTTTATTTACCGCATCCGCTAAGCAGCTTATTCGCCTGCTCCATCATCTCGTCGATCATTTCCTTGCAGGTCTGCTCTTTCTTTACGAGACCCGCGATCTGACCTGCCATGACGGTTCCGTTTGTGGTATCGCCTTCCTGAACGGCCTTTCTTAAGGTTCCAAGTGTCAGATACTCTAACTCCTCAAAGGATTTTCCTTCCGCCTCGAGACGGTTGTACTCTCTCGTCATCTGGTTTCTCAGACAGCGGACCGGATGTCCGTGGGTTCTTCCTGTTACAGCAGAATCGATGTCTTTCGCCTTGATAATTCTCTGCTTGTAGTTCTCATGGACAGTGGACTCCTTTGAAACAACGAATCTTGTTCCCATCTGGACAGCCTCAGCGCCCAGCATGAATGCCGCCGCGATTCCTCTTCCGTCGCCGATGCCGCCTGCCGCGATGACCGGAATGGATACCGCGTCAACGACCTGCGGAACGAGGGTCATTGTCGTCGCCTCGCCGATATGTCCGCCGGACTCGGTTCCCTCCGCAACGACAGCGTCAGCGCCGCCGCGCTCCATGAGCTTCGCAAGAGCTACAGAGGCAACGACCGGGATCACGATGATTCCCGCTTCCTTCCACATCTTCATATACTTTGCAGGATTTCCGGCTCCAGTCGTAACGACTTTCACGCCCTCTTCCACAACAACCTTTGCCACATCATCCGCATACGGACTCATCAACATGACATTCACGCCGAACGGTTTCTTTGTAAGCGCCTTCGCCTTGCGGATCTCCTCGCGGACTACCTCGCCCGGCGCGTTTGCTCCGCCGATGAGGCCAAGACCGCCTGCCTCTGAAACAGCCGCCGCAAGATTGTGCTCAGCGACCCATGCCATACCGCCCTGAATGATCGGATATTCGATTCCCAGCATCTCTGTAACTCTTGTCTTCATTTCCATTGCTCTCACTTCCTGAAATCTAGCTGTCGGGCTATGCCCGGAATTTGCGGTCAGCACAGGGACTGTGCTTTCCGCCGAATTTTTATTACAATATTTCAGCATTCTGCCTGTGCAGTCCTGCTGAACGTTTTCTTATCTCTATATCAGTAAAACGCGTCAGAGACGCGTTTTAGCTTTTGTTTATTCGGTTTGCTTATTCCTCAACACCCTTGTCTTTTAAGTACTTCATAACATCGCCGACAGTAGCAAGGTTCTGAAGGTCCTCAGCCGGGATCTCTACGGAATACTCATCCTCAAGAGCCATAACAAGCTCGAATAAGTCGAGGGAGTCTGCGCCAAGGTCATCCTTGAAGGAAGTTGCCTCTGTGATGCCGTCTGCATCTGTGCTTAACTGCTCTGCAATAATTTCTTTCATCTTCTCTAACATGGTTTGATCTCCTTTGAATGTTCTTATTT
Source organism: Paludibacteraceae bacterium (assembly GCA_963646925.1). Lineage (GTDB taxonomy): Bacteria > Bacillota > Clostridia > Lachnospirales > Lachnospiraceae > Pilosibacter. The sequence goes on along the minus strand of CAVIYT010000149.1, from coordinate 25,402 downwards.
TTTATGTTTTATATATTTTTATGATTTTTTAAGTTGTTTTTTTGCAGCATGCGCAAATCATAACTTTTTGCTTTTCAGCTGCAGCGGCTCTCTACCATTCCATAAGCACCGCACCCCATGTCATTCCAGCTCCAAATCCTGACATGATGATCTTGTCTCCCCGCTTCAGCATGTCCTTCTGGATCATGTCATTTAACAGCAACGGGATCGACGCCGTGGATGTATTTCCAAACTGGTCGATAGTCATCGGGAATTTCTCCATCGGTTCCTTCAGCCGTCTGGCCGCCGCCTCGATGATCCGCTCGTTTGCCTGGTGGAGAACATAGTATTTAATGTCTTCCTTCTTTGTCCCGGTCCGGCGAAGAAGCTCTGTGACACTCTCCGGTACCTTGCGGACCGCGAACTTAAAGACTTCCTGCCCGTCCATGGTCATAAAACCAAGTTCCGGTTTTGTTCCTGTGAGGAAGTTTCCGACGGTTCTTGACGTGCAGGCGAGGATATCGCCCTTCGTTCCGTCCGCCCCCATCATCATGTCGATAATTCCTGTTTCTTCCGCCTTTAAAACGGCTGCTCCCGCTCCGTCACCGAAGAGGACACAGGTTCCGCGGTCGGTCCAGTCCGTCACCTTGCTGAGTGTTTCCGCTCCGATGATCAGCGCCGTCTTATAGATCCCGGCTTTAAAAAATCCTTCCACGATGTTCATGGCGAAAATAAATCCCGCGCATGCCGCCGAGATATCGAAAGCAACCGCATTCACCGCGCCGATGGCCGCCTGTACGCTGCAGGCATCGCTCGGGTAATTTCGGTCCGGGGAAGAGGTTCCAAGAATGATGATATCGATCTCTTCCGCCACAACTCCCGCCGCCTTAAGCGCTCTCTCAGCCGCTTTCGCCGCCAGATGGCGTGTTCCCTCGCCGGAGGAGATCCGCCGTTCCCGGATCCCGGTCCGTGTCCGAATCCACTCGTCATTCGTATCCACGATCTTCGCCAGATCGTCGTTCGTAATCAAATTCTCCGGCACATACGCGCCGATTCCAGCAATTCTGGCTGTCATAATCTTCTAAATCCTGCCATTTCATTGATGCGGAAGAATTTTTCCTCCGCAATAGTTTTTAGTTTCAAATAGTTTGATATTCAAAATGTTTGATTCTAATGGTAATGGATATCTGATGTTTTGTCAAGTAAATTTTTAAAGTCCGGCCCTGACGTCTTCGATATCACTCGACGCAGAGCCGGACTTTTACCCGAGTTCACACTCTTCAAATTCGTTTTTTGTTAAAACCATAACGCGGGAAAATCCCGCCTTTTTCGCGGCTTCTGCCGCCTCATCATAATAAGCCGTCAACGTGTCCGCGCTGTGTGAATCCGCGGTGATCACAACGTCTCCCCCAAGTTCCCGCCATCTTTCAAGCAGAAAATCAGCCGGATAAAAGTCATTCCGGTACCCACGCGAGACAGCACCTGTGTTGATCTCCAACAAATGACAGTTCAAAAAGGCTTTTTCAAGCGCTGTCAGCGCCGCTTTCCGGTATCTCGGGGCATTTTCATCAAAGAGCTCCCCATTGCTGTTCAGCTTTTTTATCAGATCAAAATGCCCCAGAATATCCGGACGTTTTTTCGATAACTCCACCACCTGGGAAAAATAATACTCCGCCATGGCGAGCCCGTCACCAGAAAACTCCTGCTCCATACATGCCATAAGCTCTTCTTTTTCCCAGTCCACCGCATAATATCTTCCGGTCTCCGGCCCACGGATATAGTGGACGCTTCCGATAAAATAGTCAAAATTTCCCGGATCCGTGTCAGAAAACAGGTCCCACTCAAGTCCGCAGAGAATGTCGAGCCGTCCCTGATACCGACGTTTTAAACCGGCAATGGACGCCAGATACCGCCCCGTTCCTTCAGAACTCATACAATAAGAGAGGTCACAGGGCGTATGGCTGTGACCGGAAAACCCGATCGTCTGCAATCCCAGTTTCCACGCCGTCTCTGCCATTTCTTCCAGTGTATTTTTTCCGTCGCAAAGACTGCTGTGACAGTGGACGCTGCTTCTTCGATAATCTGCCATTACTGCATCGTCTCCTGCTTTACCTTGTGATCGATCACATGGCGTTTTTCCAGTTCCCTCGTAATATCCTCGATGCTGATCCCCATTTCCACCATCAGGACCATGACATGATACGCCACATCAGCGATCTCGTACACAGTCTCCTCCTTGCTGTTTTTCATTGCGCCGATGATGACCTCTGTGGATTCCTCCCCGACTTTTTTTAAGATCTTTTCCATCCCTTTTTCAAACAGGTATGTCGTGTAGCTTCCCTCTTTCGGGTCCGTCTTTCTGCCTCGGATCAGCTCATACAGACCTTCCCAGCTGAACTGCTTTAATTCCGGACTTACATACACTTCATGAAAGAAGCAGCTCTCCGCTCCCGTGTGGCAGGCAGGACCATCCTTCACGACCTCCACCACAAGCGCGTCCGCATCGCAGTCCGCCGTGATAGAGACAACTCTCTGCACATTCCCGCTCGTCTCGCCTTTTCTCCAGATCTCCTGGCGGCTGCGGCTGTAAAACACCGTGCGTCCCTCAGCGATCGTGAGGGCCAGTGTCTCAGCATTCATATATGCCAGTGTCAAAACCTGTTTTGTATAATGATCCTGCACGATCGCAGGGATCAGTCCATTCGCGTCAAATTTCAGTTCCATAATTCATCTGACCTTTCTTTTCTATTCCGTTTCAGAGTCTTACCTGAACACCCTGTTCTCTCAGATACTGCTTAAGTTTTGGAATCTCCACAAGCTTTGAGTGGAAGATCCCCGCTGCCAGACCGGCATCGATCCCCCTATGGGAAAACAGTTCCTTAAAGTCTTCCGGTTTTCCCGCACCCCCGCTGGCGATGATCGGAACATCCACCCTGGCTGCCACTGCGTCCAGCATCTCAAGGTCAAAACCGCCCCTGACACCGTCGGTATCAATGCTGTTTAAACAGATCTCCCCTGCCCCGTTTTTTACGCATTGTTCGATCCAGTCCAATGCGTTTAAGCCGGTGTCCTCACGTCCGCCTTTTGCGAACACGCGGAATTCTCCATCCACCCGCCGGACATCGCAGGAGAGCACTACGCACTGGTCCCCGTATTTCTGTGCCGCCTCCGCGACTAACCGCGGATTCCGGATCGCGCCGGAATTTACACTCACTTTATCGGCTCCGCATTTTAATACCCGGTCAAAATCCTCTAACGTGTTGATTCCGCCGCCGACTGTAAGCGGAATAAAAATTTCACTTGCGACCTTTGTCAGAATATCCGTAAACAGGGCGCGTCCTTCAAAACTGGCTGTGATATCGTAAAATACCAGTTCATCGGCTCCCGCAGCATTATACATCCGCGCCATATCCACAGGATCTGCCATATCCTTCAAACCCTCAAAATTCACGCCTTTGACCACCCGCCCGTTTTTTACATCCAGGCAGGGAATGATACGTTTTGTGATCATATGTTATCCTCTTATTTTTCCTGTGCCGTCCGCACGGCCTCTGTCAGATCGATGGCTCCCGTATACAGGCTCTTTCCGAGAATTGCCGCGTCGATCCCCATCTGATCCAGCATTTTCAACTCATGGATGCTGCTGATGCCCCCGCTCGCCGTGATCTTAAGTCCCGCGATCTTCCTCAGATCTTCATATACCTTAAGATTTGTGCCCTGCATGGTGCCGTCACAGGCAATATCCGTGTAGATCACCGCCTGCACTCCCGCATCGTACAGCCGCCTGCAAAAATCAACGCCCTTCTCGCGGCTCAGCTCTTTCCAGCCGTTGATGGCGACATAACCATCTTTGGTGTCCACACCGACAGCGATCCTGCTGCCGTACTTTTTCGCCATGCGGACCGTGAAATCAAAATCTTTCACCGCGATGGTGCCGAGAATACACCGCCCTACACCGAGCGAAAGGTATGTCTCGATCCGCTCCTCTGTGCGTATTCCGCCTCCGACCTCAATAAATAGTCCGCTTTCCTTTGCGATATCCCGGATCGACTGAAAATTCGCCAGGGTCCCATCCTTCGCCCCGTCAAGATCCACCACATGAAGATATTTTGCCCCTGCCCCGGCAAACTTCTTTGCCTGGGCCGCCGGATCCTGACCGTAAACAGTCATTTTATCGTAATCTCCCTGAAAAAGGCGCACCACATGTCCGCCCCGCAAATCAATAGCAGGATAGATCTGCATAGATGTTTCCTCCTCAAATTTCCGCAAATGCCTTCAGAAGGCGAAGTCCTGTATCCCCGCTTTTTTCCGGGTGAAACTGCGTTCCGTACACCAGTCCTTTTTTCACCGCACCGGTTACGCGGATTCCGTATTCACTGACGGCCAGCGTATTTTGCAGACAGTTTTTCGCGTAAAAGCTGTGTACATAATACACGCATTCGCCTTCCTTTATATACCGGAACAGCGGGTCCTCCGGCTGTAAAAGTTCCAGCGCGTTCCATCCCATGTGCGGCACCTTTAGCTCCGGATCCTGGAGATCTTCCCTGAGAGAGACGACCTCTCCCGGGATCAGCCCAAGTCCTTCATACTCGCCGTATTCATAGCTTCTTTCAAACAGCAGCTGCATTCCGAGACAGATCCCGAGAAGCGGCTTTTTTTTCGCTTCTTCCTTTATAACTGGAATGAGCCCTGTGCTTTCCAATTTTTTTATCGCGTCGCCGAACGCCCCGACTCCCGGAAGAATGACCCGGTCCGCCTTCTGTATCACGTTTCTGTCACATGTGATCTCCGCGTCCTGTCCAAGATACCGGAGACTTGAAGACAGGCTGAACAGATTTCCAACACCGTAATCGATCACTGCAATCATGATATAAGCACTCCTTTTGTGCTGGGAACCTCTGTTTTATGGGCCTCATCGATCGCCGCCGCCTGTGCCAGCGCGCGCCCCATGCCCTTAAAACATGCTTCCAGAATATGATGCGTATTTTCCCCCGCAAGCTGCTTAAAGTGCAGGCTGCACGGGCAGTTTCGGACAAATCCGAGCCAGAATTCTTTCGCAAGCTCGGTGTCAAAGGTTCCGACCTTCTCTGACGGCAGCTCGATCTGGTATCCCAGTGAACTCCGCCCGGAAAGATCTACGGCGCATACCATCAGGACCTCATCCATGGGCAGGATAAAACTCCCGTACCGCGTGATGCCCCGCATATCCCCCAATGCCTCGGAAAACGCTTTTCCCAGAACGATTCCCACATCCTCCACGGTATGGTGATCGTCGACCTGCGTATCCCCCTGGCAGGAGACGGTCAGGTCAAATCTCCCGTGTTTCGCGAAGAGATCCAGCATGTGATCCAAGAAACCGCATCCCGTATTGTTTTCATAATTTCCATTTCCGTCAAGATCCAGAGAGAGCCTGATTTTTGTTTCCGCGGTATTTCTTTCTATCTTTGCTGTGCGCATATTCCTACTCCTCTTCTTTCCCGGATAAGATCGCTCTTACTGTTTTCACGAACCGTTCCATCTCTGTGCCGCTTCCGATCGTGATCCGCAGCCAGTCTGCCGTCCGCAGTGCTTCAAAGTGCCGCACCAGGATCCCGCGTTCCTTTAACTGCGCATACAGGTCTCCGCCGGGAACCGACGGAAAACGAGCAAATAGGAAGTTTGTCAGACTGTCGATCACTTCAAATCCAAGTTCCCGAAGACGCTCTGTCGTCCACTCACGATTTTTTATGATCTCTGACGTACATGTCTTAAAGTACTCCTCGTCCTCCATCGCCGCAATGCCTGCCGCCATGGTCAGCCGGTTGATGTTATAAGGATTAAAGCTGTATTTGATCCGGTTCAGATCATCGATCAGCGTTTTCTGTCCAAGCGCGAAGCCGAGACGCGCGCCCGCGAGGCTTCGGCTCTTGGAATAAGTCTGGACCACAAGAAGATTCGGATATTTTTCTATCAGGGGAATGCAGCTTTCACCGCCAAAATCCACATATGCCTCATCTATGATGATTACCTGATCCGGAGTCCTCCTAAGAAGTTCTTCGATGGCGTTCCTGTCTATGAACTTTCCCGTGGGCGCATTCGGATTTGCAATCATAACGGTCTCACCCGGATTTCCATATTCCGCGAGATCAATGGAAAAGTCTTCTTTCAACGGGATCTCATGGTTTGGAACTCCCCAGAGACGGCACCATACCTTATAGAATCCATAAGTGATATCAGGACACGCCAGCGGATGATCCACGTCGCAGAACGCGCGGATCGCAAAACTTAACAGCTCATCGCTTCCATTTCCGCAGATCACATTTTCCGTCTTCAGTCCGTAATGATCCGCGATCGCGCTGCAGAGCTTTTCTGCAGTCGGATCACTGTAAAGGCGCAGTTTTTCCACTTCCCTGCGGTCAACTGCTTCTATGACCCTGGGACTCGGAGGAAACGGGCTCTCATTTGTGTTCAGCTTGATATAGGTTCTCTCCTGCGGCTGTTCGCCTGGAGTATAGGGATCCAGTGTACCTAATGTTCCGGTAAAAAATCTGCTCATGCTCGTACTCCCCTTTCTTCTTACTTTTCTCCGTTTTCGTCCTCATAGCGGATGGTCACACTTTTTGCATGCGCATGCAGGCCTTCGCGCTCAGCAAAATCCGCGATCCGTCCCTGCACTTCTCTCAATGCCTCTCTTGTGTAATAGATAAAACTGCTCTTTTTTACAAAATCATCCACACTGAGCGGACTGCTGAACCGTGCCGTTCCGCTGGTCGGAAGCGTGTGGTTCGATCCCGCGAAGTAATCTCCAAGCGCCTCCGGCACATTTTTCCCGAGGAAAATGCTTCCCGCGTTCCGGATCTCAGACAGGAGTCCGAAAGGTTCATCCACACATACTTCAAGATGCTCCGGGGCGATCATATTGACCGCCTTCACGGCTTTTCTGAGGTCACCGCAGACAATGATCTTTCCGTTTGTGTCCACGCTCTCCCTGGCGATCTCCCTGCGCGGCAGAAGCGGGATCTGAATTTCCAGTTCCTTCTGAACCATCTTCGCAAGCTCCGCGCTGTCTGTCACCAGAACCGGACTTGCGAGCTTGTCGTGTTCTGCCTGACTTAAAAGATCGGCAGCGACCCAGGCCGGATTGCAGGTTCCGTCCGCCAGGACCAGGATCTCACTCGGTCCGGCGATCATATCGATACCGACCTTGCCGAATACCTTTCTCTTCGCGGTCGCCACATAAATATTTCCCGGACCCACGATCTTATCTACCGCAGGCACGCTCTCCGTTCCATAGGCCAGTGCTGCCACTGCCTGCGCGCCTCCCGCCTTGATGATCGTATCCACACCCGCGACTGCGGCAGCGACCAGAATCACCGGATTTACCCTTCCATCTTTTCCTGCTGGAGTCGTCATCACGATCTCCCCGACTCCCGCGACTTTCGCCGGAATGACATCCATCAGCACAGTACTCGGATAGGCCGCGGTTCCGCCCGGCACATACACGCCCGCCTTCTCGATGGGAGTATATTTCTGTCCAAGGATCACGCCCGGCTGATCATTGACCGTGAAATTCTTATGTACCTGCGCTGAATGGAATTTTTCAATATTTGCCGCAGCCATGTGCAGTGTTTTTACAAACTCCGGATCGGCGTCAGCAAACGCCTCATCGATCTCCTGCCGGCTCACACGAAGGTTTTCAAGCTCCGCGCCGTCAAATTTCGCCGCATACTCAATCAGCGCCTCGTCGCCGCGCCGCCTTACATCCGCAATGATGGAATCAACTACATCCTCCACATTTTTCTCAGCACGGATATCCCGGTTCAGTATCGCATCCGCGCTGATCTTATCAAAATCATAGATCCGGATCATCTCGCAATCACCTCTCTCAGTTTTTTTAGCAGCGTCTGCAGCTCTTTTTCCTTAAATTTACTGCTGGCTTTATTCGCGATAAAACGGGCGCTGATCGGCATAAATTCTTCCAGGACAGCTAAATTATTTTCTCGGAGTGTCGTTCCCGTCTCAACGATATCAACGATCACATCCGCCAGTCCCAGGATGGGCGCCAGTTCGATGGAACCGTTGAGCTTGATAATATTGATATCCCGCCCGCGTTCGGAGTAATGCCGCTTTGCGATATCTACAAATTTTGTCGCCACCCGCAGGCTCCGGCTCTCGTCGTCCGCAAAATCCTTTGGTCCCGCCACGCACATCCGGCATTTTCCAAGCCCGGTGTCCAAAAGCTCATACACATCCGCGCCGCTTTCCACCAGAATATCCTTTCCGACAATACCGATATCGGCCGCGCCATGTTCCACATAGATCGCCACATCACTCGGTTTCACCAGGAAATACCGGACCCCCGCCTTCGGGTTCTCCACAACAAGCTTCCGTGTCTCGTTGTAATTTTCCGGGCATCCGTAGCCCACGCTCTCAAGCATCTGATATACCTTATCGCCAAGACGCCCCTTCGGAAGTGCCACATTTAACATCGTGCGCTCCTCGCTGTCTTTCTGCAGCGGCGCCGATACGGTCTGAAGCCGCTCAAGTTCATCCAGATATACCGCAAAACCGATTGCTCCTGCCCCCGATGTGAATCTCTGTGCCAGAAGGTCATACCGGCCTCCCCGCACCACAGCACGGGGCAGTCCCTGCAGATAGCCGTTAAACACGAGACCGTTGTAATATTCCATCTCTCCTGCCAGACTGAGGTCCAGCTGAACTCCCTGTGTCTCATTTTCAAGGACTTCACACAGGACCGTAAGCTCATCAAGCGCCGCGCTCATGGCTTCACTTTTTACCATTTCCCGCGCCTTCTGAATCGTCTCTGCAAAAGGTCCGTTTAATTCCAAAAGACCGCAGAGCGCATCGGCCCCCCATGCGCTGATTCCCGCTTTCATGGCGGTTGAACGCAGATCATGGGCATTCTTGCTCTGCAGATACTTTAACAGCACCGGGCGGCTCATCTCCGGCGCGCCGATGGCATCCAGAAGTCCCTTAATAAAACCCATGTGACTGATCTCCAGCACATACGGGACTTCTGCCACCGAAAGACTCTGCACGGCAAGACTCATGACCTGCCTGACCACATTATCATCGACGGCCCCAATGCATTCCAGCCCCATCTGGTTGATCTCCTCAAACGTATGGCTTTCCAGACTCGGACGGTAAACTTTTTCCACATAATAATATTTTTTGCATTCTCCAGGGGATGGCTGCGCATTTTTTGCGATTCCGAGCGTCACATCCGGCTTCAGTGCCAGAAGACGGCCATCCAGATCCGTAAATGTGATCACCTGGTCACTGCTCAGGAATCTCCTGTTCTCCTGATACAGGCTGTATTCCTCAAAACGGCTCATGTGGTATTTGTGATATCCTGCTTTTTCATATAATGCGCGAAGCTCCAGCTGCGCGCGTTCCGCAGAACGAAAGCAACTCAGATCCAGTTCCATTCTCGTTTCACCTCCGGCGTTTTTACGGTGTATTTTGTTTTTTACTATACTTTATTATGATGATTTTGTAAAGTGGTAGTATGATAAATTTTTTCACATTTTTATATGTCTCTGTTTATTATCTGTTTTTCGTTTCTGCTGGACTGGTCAAATTATTCAAAATTGGATATTCCAACAATGCCATATGTCCGATATGATAGTCACATATTTACCGCATGCGAAAGTTTACCGACAATACCTTATTAAAAGGAGCGATATTATGAGTATTATAAGCGATTTCAGCAAATTTAAAAAGATCGATGCCCACAGCCACATCGGCACATTCGGCAGCCCGTTCAATATCCACTTCAACGCTGACCTCCTCTTAAAACAGATGGAAGAGTTCAATATTGAAAAGACGATCCTCTGTTCCGACGGTCCGCACACAAATGAGGAGACGGTTGCCGCCTTCAAGGCCCACCCTGATAAGATCATCCCGTTAATGTGGATCAACTGCGCCGAGGGCAAACCGGCTTACGATGCCTTAGAGCACTACATCCGCGACGAACATTTCGCCGGTGCGAAGCTTCAGTCTCTCTTTGATGGCTATTGCGCCGATGATCCGTGCGTGGATCCGGTAGCTGAGATCTGTGAGAAGTACGGAAAACCGTTATTCATCCATTCCGGTCATCCACCGTTCTCTCTCCCGTGGCAGATCGGTCTTCTCGCTGAGCGCCATCCGCATCTCCCGATCGTCATGATCCACATGGGACATGCCCACGGCGTCTACGTTGACGCGGCGATCACCATGGCAAGAAAATACGACAATATCTGGCTCGAGACCTCTGGAACCTCCATGAGCGTCCAGATCGGCAACGCCTACAATACCGTCGGTCACGAGAAAGTTATGTTCGGCATCGACTCCCCGTTCCATGCGCCGACCGTCGAGATCCAGAAGATCATGGCCTGCGGCGTGGACGATGAAGGACTTGAGAATATCTTCTACAACAACGCAGCAAAATTCATGGGACTGAAATAGAATTTTTATTCACTGCAGAAAAAGAGTTCATATTACTCTGATTTTGTCCATGCGAATTTTCATTCAACCCCTGCCAAAAGTTTTCATCTGCATATCGCAGAATTTTGTTGTATGTGTTTGAATTATTTAAATTTATTAAAAATTTGAAATTATTGTATTCAAGGAGGACACCCCTATGAAAAATCACTCATCCCAGGACACCACCCTCGACGTCTCCATCATCGGCTTAATGAGCGCCCTGGTCTTCGTCGGAACATATTTCTTTAAAATTCCTTCCGCCTTCGGCTACACCCACCTCGGCGACTGCATGATCATCCTGACCGTCTGCTTATTCGGCACAAGACGCGGCGTACTCGCCGGTGCCATCGGCGCAGGCCTCTCCGATTTTCTCGGCGGCTACGCGGTATGGGTACTCCCGACTATGGTATTAAAGGGACTCTGGGCGTTTATCGCCGGAACTATCGCCTACAAGCTTCTGCCGAACTTTAAATATTCCTGGCTTGTCGGCGCCATCGTAGGCGGCATCGCCCACATCGTCGGCTACACCTTAGTAAAGATCCCGCTCTACGGCACAGTCGTTGCCTTCGGCGAAATGTTCACCCTGTCCATGCAGACTCTCGCAGGAATCGTTCTCGGCGGCGTAGCCTACACGATCCTCGTACAGTCCCCGGCGATCAAATCCTTAAAGGCAAAATTTGCGTAAAACATTATAACCTGCTGAAAAAGAGAGATACCATCGGTCATGACGGTATCTCTCTTTTTCACTTACAGCAGTCCGGTCAGTTCCTGCATATTTAAGATTACTGCGTCTGCCCCGGCCGCGAGGAATTTCTTTTTCACTTCCTCCACCCGCGCCGCACGCTCATTTTCGCTCAGTGCCTCATACTCCGCTTTTGTCAATGCCATCTCAGAACTTCCCTCAACGACGCCGACTGTGTATACACCGGCATTCTTTCCTTCCCTGATATCTGAGATCGTATCTCCGACTTTCAGCACACGGTCTGCGGATATAACGCGGAATTTTTCCATGTTCCGGTAGATCATGTACGGATACGGACGTCCCATATGTTCAACAGAATCCGGAGAAAACCATGCGTCCGGCTCATATCCGTTTTCCTTTGCCTTCGGTACCACGATCGCCATCATCTTGTCTGTGTAGCCGGTGGTAGACCCCACATGGATCCCACGTCGCTTCAGCTCCTTCATGGTCTCCAGCACATAAGGCTTCACATCCGCGAACTGGTCTAAGATCGACAGAAGTTTTTCCTCAAACAGGCCATATAAATCGTCCACATCGTCCTGGTTCCAGTCTCTCTGATACTTTTCTCTCCAGAGCCCTGCGATGCGCTCCATGGAAAGCATCGTCTGGATATGATCGCGTTTCAGCATTCCCATGGGCTTCCGGACCTCTTCCATCGTCGGCTCGATTCCAAAATGCTTAAATATCTCCACGAAAGCCTGCACCGGGGCAAAACATCCATAGTCTACCGTTGTTCCTGCCCAGTCAAAAATGACAGCGTCAAATCGATTTTCCATCGTTACGCAACCTCCACACAATTGTACTTCTCTAAAAATTCCTTCAGGATCGCGATCAGCTTCTTGATATCTTCCTCGTAGATCTCTCCGATATTGCCGATCCGGAATGTCTCCGCCTCTGTTACCTTGCCCGGATAGATCGCGTAGCCTCTCTCTTTAATATGGTTATACATATCCGTGAAGGAAAACTTATGATTCTCCGGATAGAAGAATGTGGTGATGATCGGTCCCTGATGTTCGCTGTCAATGTACGGATGGATTCCAAGTTTTCCCATCTCCGCGATCAAAAGTCTGTTATTGTCCGCATAACGCTTATTTCTCGCCTCGATTCCGCCTTCTTTCTCCATCTCACGTAGCGCCTGCGCGAAGGCGAGAACTACATGAGTCGGAGATGTAAAGCGCCATTTTCCGTCCTTGTTCATGGTCTCCCACTGGTCATAGAGGTCGAGAGAAAGACTTCTCGCCTTGCCCTTGGATTCCATCAGTTTTTCCTTATTTGCGATAATGAAGGAAAATCCCGGAACGCCCTGGATGCACTTGTTCGCGCTGCTGATGATGAAGTCAATGCCCCAGCTCTCCACCGGAATATCCACTCCGCCAAAGCTGCTCATGGCATCCACGATCATAGTGCGGCCGTGTGCCTTGACCATCCGGGTTACGGACTCGATATCATTTAGGATTCCGGAAGTAGTCTCGCTGTGTACCATGGATACATGGGTGATTTCCGGATCCTCATTCAGCATTTTCTCCACAACCTCTGCGTCCGGCACCTTGTCATAGTCCTGGTGATAGATCACATGCTGGATTCCGGCATGTTTCGCGATATCTCCCATTCGCTCACCGTAGGCACCGTTGGCACAGATCAAAAGCTTCTCATCTGCCCCGATGACGCTTGTCAGAACAGACTCCACGCCGAAGGTTCCGCTTCCCTGCATTAAGATCGCGGTATATTTGTTCTCAGACACATGAGCCAGCTTTAAAAGCTTCGCGCGGATCTCCTGTGTGATTGCCTTGTAATCATCATCCCATGTACAATGGTCAAACATCATTTCCCTTTTTACTGTCTCTGTTGTCGTCAACGGTCCCGGTGTTAATAATTTATAATATTTCATGGTTTCCCTTTCTTTTTCCCGTTATAACAGTGCCGCCCTCCAGCAGCATGTCCGTATCCTTACTGCGGTTTGCATTCCTCAGAGAGTGCCTGGTGCTGTTTTAACAGATCAAATGTAAGCTTCTCCGCAAAGTTTTTCGGGTTTCCGGATTTTTCAGACGCATCTACAGTCTCACCGTCATATAACGGGATCGGATAGTTCTCAAGAAGCTGTGCGCGGCCCTTTTTGATGATGCACTCTGCCATATCCATCGCCTTGGCATTTGTCTTATCGCCCTTATCGACAACTGCTACAGACTCTGTCAGTGTGAAGTTTCCCTCTGCCGGATCTACATAGTCGATCGGAAGACCTGCAGCCTTATCCGCAACTGCCTGCTGACGAAGTCCGAAACCGATGGCAACCTCACCTGCACGGACGAGTTTCAGCGGACCGGAACCGGACTCCTCGATATGGTCTCCAGCATTCTTATAAATGTCGGTAAGCACTTCCTTCGCACCGTCCTCACCGTACTCGGAAACAAGTCCCTGGATCAGAAGCCATGCGGTGGAGGAAGACGCAATATCTGTTACCGCGATCTTTCCCGCGTACTCCGGTTTCGCAAGATCCTTAAGAGATGCCGGCATCTCAAGGTTGTCCTGGCTCATAAGCTCTGTATTTACGATGATCGTGCCTTCCTGCGCTGTGATCGGTGTGCAGTAGGACGGGTATTCCTCGATGGTACCCGGATCAAAAGTGAGATCCTTGAACATCTGGTTCTGATCCTGGGCGCTCTCCACATAGAAGGTACTCATGGTCACAAGGTCCGCTTCAATATTTTTTCCTTCTGCGAGAAGTTTTCCGCCGAGCTCAGAGGTTCCGAATGTCTGGAAAATGTACTGTCCTTCAAATCCATTCTGGTCCAACGCCGCCTTCATCGCGTCAACCGCCTCATCGTCCGCGTTTGAGTAGATAACGACCTGGGCATCCGCGCTTTTCTTTGCGCAGCCGCCAAGCATAACAGTGGATAATCCTAAAACTCCTGTCATTCCGACACATACCATACGTTTCATTGCACACTTTTTCATTTTCTTTTTCTCCTTTGATTTCTCATTTATCATTTTTTCTATTTGACAGATGTCCGAATAAGATCTTTGCCGCACAGTTGATCAGCAGCATAAGCAGGGACAGCACAAATACTTCATTAAATTTGTTGTAATACTGTAATTCCTTCATTTTTGTCGTAATGACCATCGTTCTGGCACCCGCGATAAAGATGACAGCGCTGACTGTGACCATGGCGTTGATGAAATAGTAGCTGACTACCTCGATGATCGTTGTGAACGCGTTCGGTGTCACGACCCGGACGATCGTCTGGAACCAGTGATCTCCCATCAGCATTGCCGTGGTCTCCCATGACGCGTTCATCTTTTCCAGTGAACTTTTCATCATCAGATACGGCGTTGAGAAGAAGTGGATCACATTGCAGATGATCAGGATCCAGAAAGTACTCTGTAAACTTGTTCCCGAAAACGTAAACAGGAACGCAAGACCAAGAACCATTCCGGGAATCGAGTTTGTGGTGAGCGCGATGCTCTCGATCACACGTTTACATTTCACGCTGACCGTACTTCTCGCCGTGACGATCGCGGCTCCGTACGCCGTCAATGTACCTGCAATTGCGGTGAAAATCGAGACAAACAGGGAGTTTTTCACGACTGCTGCCAGTCCGCTGTCCGTAAACACCGCTTTCACATGATCCAGGGAGAAGAACAGTCGGTAAGGCCAGTCTGATACAAACGGGATCAGGAAGATGACCGCAAAGACCGATAATACCATCACGCAGACCGCCAGCGTTATCATACTGAATCCGATATCCCGCACTCTGTTTTTCTTTAATTCCAGTGTAGAGATCTTGTTATACCGGATGTTGTATCTCTCCAGGAAGTTTAAGAGCACGATACTGATAACGGAAGGAATCAGCATCACCATCGCGACTACGCTTCCCTTGTTGAAATCCGGTACACTTCCAAGCATCTGCTTGTACAGGACACTCGCGATTACCTCATATTTTCCGCCCACAGATGCCGGAATACCGAAATCCGTAAAGCAGAGGAAAAATGACTGGATAAACGCCGCTGCCAGTGTTCCTAAAAGCGGCTGCAGTACTGTAACCCAGAAGTTTCTCCACATGCTGTCCCCCATCAGTCGGGACACTACCGTGTATTTCTTGTCAATGTACCCCATCGTGTTCAGGATCAGCATAAAGGCGATCGGCAGTGTATAGATCATGTAGCCAATCAGAAGGCCGTGAAATCCATAGATTTCAAAAAGCTGGCAGCCAAACAGTCTTGTCAGAAGTCCCTGTTTACCGAAGGAGTAGATCAGCGCAAATCCGTAGGTCAGCGTCGGCAGAAGCATCGGAAGCATGGCCACGCCGCGGATAAGTTTCTTATTCCACTTCGGTATATTGGTGTAGTGGACCGCATACGCCAGAAGAAACGCGACTGCTGTTGTCAGAAGAGCGCTCGTTCCCGCAATCACAAAGCTGTTTCTGAGCGCCTGCATAAAGCCCTTTTCGGTCAGCACTTCCTGGTAAAAGCGAAGTGTAATTCCGTCAGCACCCGCAAGTGACTTTATGAGCAGCCTCGCAACCGGATAGATAAGAAAAAAAGCAAATACCGAAACGATTACGATAAATATTACGATGATTTCTTTATTCTTAGTTTTCACTGCGTTCTCCTCAAGCTACTGAAAACAGAGAATAAATGTTGTTTCTCTTGATCATAAGCTGCTGTAAGATAAACTTTTCTACAAAATCGTTCTTCGGGGTCTTTACGATCTCCTCCGGTTTTCCGTACTGGGAGATCTTTCCCTCGTTGATGATCATCACATGGTCCGATAAGGTAAGTGCCTCTTCCGGATCATGTGTGACAATGATCGTTGTCAGATGGAATTCTTTCGCGATCATCTTGATTTTTTCTTTGATTGATTCCTTGATGACGCCATCCAGGGCACTTAACGGCTCATCTAAGAGAAGAATTTTCGGCTTCATGACAAGTGTTCTTGCCAGAGCCACCCTTTGTTTCTGTCCGCCGGATAACTGATCGATCCTCTTATTTAAATGAGGACGGAGTCCCAATAAGTCGATCAGGTCCTCCACTTCTTTTTCTGTAGAGATATTCGGCTTATTTTTCAGTCCGTAACGGATATTCTGGATCACATTCATATTTGGAAATAACGCGTAATCCTGGAATACAATGTTGAATCCTCTTTTTTCCATCGGCATTCTCGTGATATCTTCCTCATTAAAGGTAATCGTTCCGGAATCTGCCTCCGTCATGCCGAGAATTAAATTAAGAAGAGTTGTTTTTCCGCACCCGGATGGTCCTAAGATCGAGACGATCTCGCCATCTTCTATATTTAAATTGATGTTGTTTAAGATAGTCACGCCATCATATGACTTTGTTATGTTTTCCAGTTTTAACATTCAGATCTGCTCCTTTTTCTTTTCCGCTTTTCTTTAAAAGCCTGTTCTTAACTCGTTTTGTCAAGGTAAAGTATAGGTACACATCTTATCAAAAACAATCAAATCGCCATAAAGCTTTCGTAACGTAAATGTAAAGATCCGCACAAAAAAAGAGCGTGATATTTTGTAGCAAAACTACATATCACACTCTTTTTCTTCTATTCGTAACCGCGGTTGCTGATGATCTTACTGTTGCGGTCGAGGTACTGCGTCCGCTTCTCATAGTCGATGCTGAGAAGTCCCGTGTAGATCATATCATTGATCACCATCTGCGAACTTCTTGAGAAAATGCACTCCCCGTACATCCACTGTTCCTGCGAGCTGCACAGGATCACATCCCCCCATTTGCATATCTTGGAGTTGCGGAAATTCGTGATGCAGATCGTGCGGGCCCCGGCCTTTTTCGCCGCTTTCATGGTATCTACCGTGTCCTTCGACTGTCCGGAATAGGAGATTCCGATCATGACATCTTTTTCCGTCAGGGAAGCCGCCATAACATTCTGCATATAGCTGTCCGCATCATATCTGCAGTCATATCCAAGATACATAAGCTTGATCATCAGATCTCTCGCCGCGGCGGCTGAATTTTCCACGCCGCATATGACGATCTTCCGCACCCCGGAAAGGATCCGAATTGTCTCCTCAAACTCCTCTCCCGATATGCTTTTCAACATGTTTTCCATGATCTTCACGGACGCCGCCACGACCCGCACCGGAACCAGTTTTAAGCTCTGTTCCGGCTGGATCGGATATCCATATGTGGAACCGGCCTCCTGCTGGGCTCTCTTCCGATTGGCGATATCTTCTATGATCTGATACCGGAATTCTTTAAATCCCGGGTATCCTAACGCCTTCACAAACCGCACCACCGTCGGCTGACTCACATCACTCCGCGCTGCCAATTTTTCCAGCGAGATCTTCCCGCACACCGCCTCATTTGCCAGAACATAGTCCGCTACCTTCTTCTCCGACTTTCGAAGTGAGGCGTAATTCCTGCGTATTTTATAATCGATCGATTCCTTCTGTTCTACCATTTTTCCTCCGCCTGTAGAATCACTACATTTTTCCATCACTTATCATGTATTTCTCCTACAAAATAAGCTATTTCTATTCTACAAAAATTTCCGGAACCCGTGTGTAAAACCTTTGTAAAATCCTGCAGGAAGCGGCTTCGCTGTCAATTTTTCAGTCCATGAAAAGTCATTTTTCCTATATCGTTAAGCTTCCTATTCCTGCTCATCCAACAACATCTGGTACACATCCCGCTTCCCGATTCCGCGGTCCTTCGCAACAAGTTTCATCGCTTCTTTCTTCTCGATTCCCTGTGACAGATAGACATCCATGTGCTCAGAAATCGACATGGCTTCCCATGTCTGTTCTTTTTCTTTTTTGATCTCCTCCAGGCTCTTTCCCTCGACCACGATGACACATTCGCCTCTCGGCTCCTCCGTCTCAAAGTGCTCTAAAGCCCCCTTAAACGTGGTCCGGAACGCAGTCTCATACTTCTTTGTAAGTTCCCGGCAGATCGTGATCTTCCGGTCTCCTAACGCCTCAAGAAGCTCTTCCAGCGTCCGTACCAGGCGGTGCGGAGCCTCGTAGAGAATGATCGTCCGTGTCTCAGACTTTAATTCTTCCAGAATTCTCTGCTTTTCCTTCTTATCAGACGGCAGAAACGCCTCGAACGCGAACCGTCTCGTCGCCATACCTGAGATCGTGAGCGCCGTGATACATGCCGCCGGACCCGGAAGGGAGGTCAGCTCGATTCCCGCCTCATAGCACTGCTTTACAAACTCCTCGCCCGGATCCGAGATTCCCGGTGTCCCGGCATCCGTGATTAGCGCAATATTCGTGCCTTCCTTCATCTTCTCGACGAGAACTCTGGCTTTTTCCACCTTATTGAACTCATGGTAACTGGTCATCGGCGTCTTGATGTCAAAATGGTTTAAGAGCTTGATGCTGTGCCGCGTATCCTCCGCGGCGATCAGATCCACCTCTTTCAACGTATTTAACACCCGCAGCGTGATATCATCCAAGTTTCCGATGGGCGTTGCGCATAAATATAACTTTCCCTGCATGACCAATTCCTCCTGCTGCCTTTTTAGTATCCATAAATTGAGTAGATCTCGTCCGTATACACTCCCGGCTCCTTATAAACGATCACCGGCGCCTCCACCTTCATCCAGGCCCCGCCGCCGCGGACCGCTTCGATGAGGACCATATTCGCGTCCTTATCCTTAAACGGATGTACCAGTTTCATCCGCTTCGGCTCCAGCTTATACTGCTTCATGGTCCCCAAGATCTCAATCAGTCTGTGCGGTCTGTGGACCATATACATTCTTCCGCCGGGCTTTAACACCTTCGCGCCTTCCCGGACCACATCCTCCAGCGTGCAGAGCACCTCATGCCTGGAGATCGCCTTCACTTCCGTCGGATTCTTAAGTCCATGGGCATCATTCATATACGGCGGATTTGTCGTAACGACATCAAAGGAAGCCGCTCCGAAAATCCGGCTGGCTTCCTTAATATCCCCATGTACGATCTCAATTTTTTCTTCCAGATGGTTCAACTTCACACTCCGCTCCGCCATCTCGGCGATCTCATCCTGGATCTCAAGTGCCGAAAAGTGTTCCCCCTCCGTCTTTGCAGAAAGAAGAAGCGGAATGATCCCTGTCCCGGTTCCAAGGTCCAGCACCCGCTCTCCAGGCTTTACAGCCGCAAAACCGGAAAGCAGCACTGCGTCCATTCCAAAACAGAACCCATCTGTCTTCTGGATGACCTGCAGTCCATTTCTCTGAAGATCATCCAGACGTTCATTTTCCTTTAACTCAATCGCCATCGAGTTTTGATTTCCCTTCTTTTTTCTCAAGAGCCTCTAACTGCTTAAGCTCCGCGTCGTTGGAGGACTGTTTTTCCCGCCTCTTTTTCGGGCGGAATTTTAACTGATCCACCTTATACTCACGGATCTCCTTCTCATCGTTGTTCACAGTCACGATGACCTTCACAAGCTGGCGCAGAATGCTCACACTGTGGACCTCGCCCTTTAAGCCATCGTCCGTCGTCACATAGTCACCGATATTCGGAAGTCTGCCGTTTAACTCCTCATAAGTATCTTCCTCGTACTTTAAGCAGCACATCAGTCTGCCGCAGACGCCGGAGATCTTCGTCGGGTTCAGGGACAGGTTCTGCTCCTTCGCCATCTTGATGGACACCGGAATAAACTCAGAAAGATAGGACGCGCAACAGAGCGGTCTTCCGCAGATACCGATTCCGCCCACGATCTTAGTCTCGTCGCGGACACCGATCTGGCGAAGCTCGATTCTCGTCTTAAACACGGAAGCCAGATCCTTTACCAGCTCACGGAAATCGATTCTTCCGTCCGCGGTAAAGTAAAACAGCACCTTGTTATTATCGAAGGTGTACTCCGTGTCGATGAGCTTCATGCTGAGGTTGTGCTTCTTGATCTTCTCAACGCAGACCTTGAAAGCCTCTTTTTCCTTCTCCTTGTTGCGGCGCTCCGTCTCCTCATCCGCCGGTGTCGCCATACGGATCACGGATTTTAACGGCTGAATCACCTTCTTGTCATCCACCTCGTGGGTTCCAAGCACCACATAACCATACTCCACGCCTCTGGCCGTCTCGACGATCACATGGTCGCCGGTCTTGATCTCATTCTCGCCAGGGCTGAAATAATATACTTTTCCCGCTTTTCGGAAGCGGATTCCGATTACTTTCGTCATTCTTTGCTCCTTATGACGGGTTCTTCATGGTCAGCAGGAGTAATTCCATCGCTAATTCCAT
The DNA here is from genome assembly GCA_963646925.1 of Paludibacteraceae bacterium. Classification (GTDB taxonomy): domain Bacteria; phylum Bacillota; class Clostridia; order Lachnospirales; family Lachnospiraceae; genus Pilosibacter. The sequence continues at coordinate 5,026 of CAVIYT010000149.1, read as the reverse complement.
ATTTACGTTCGCATTTAAACGTGTTCTCGCCGTATCGATCGCCGCCAGGATCGCTTCCAAACCGGCATAATCGACTTTCTCACCCGTCTCATTGATCATTTTATATTCATCCTTGAAGATCAGCAGGTTCATGTCCTTCGTAACCTTGAACATGAGCACGTCCCGGTACCAGAGCTGCATTAAGTCCAGCACCTCGCCGATATCAAAGTTCTGCTCTTTCATCTCCCGGATACAGTCCAGAAGCATGGAAATATCCATGGTTTTCACGTTTTTCACCAGGACCATGACCTTCTGGAAAAGCTCCTTGAATTCATCCGATGAAGCCAGGTGGATCGCCTTTCCAAGATTGCCTCTCGCGAAGGCCGCGCAGATATCCGCGTCCTTCTCCGGAATATGGAGGTTCTTGGTCAGGTAACTCTTGATCGTAAAATCCTTAAGCGGCTTTAATTTCATCTGGACGCATCTGGAGAGGATCGTCGGTAAAAACGCTTCCTGATTCGTCGTGATCAGAATGATGACCGCGTAGGACGGCGGCTCCTCGATGGTCTTCAACAGGGCATTCTGCGCCTGGACCGTCATCTTTTCCGCCTCATCCACGATATAGATCTTATAATAACTGCTGTACGGGCGGATCATGATCGTATCGTTGATCTGTTCCCGCACATCATCCACACCGATGCTTCCCGGCTTTTCATGCTTTACATAGATGAGATCCGGATGGTTCCCGCTCATGACCTGTTTACAGGAATGGCAGGTCATACACGGCTCACTGCCGCCTTTCTCACAGAGCAGCGTCATCGCAAACGCGTTCGCGATGGATTTCCGCCCCATACCGGCTTCCCCCGTCAGAATATAGGCGTGCGAGATCTTATGATTCGCGATTGCTTTCTTAAAGTGGTCTTTCACCATTTCATTCCCAAGAATTTCCTCAAATCCTGTGATCTTTCCCTCTGACATGGCTCATCCCTCCTCATCTTGTTGTTTCAAAACACCCCTGCTTTCCGTATCAAGTGCCCGCATTTCAAACACTCAGTACTTTCCGCAGATCTTATTATTTTTAGGTTTTCTTCCGGCTGTTCCCCTTCATTTGGGTTGTCCAGCAGAACTCCTATCGATAACGGTGTTTCCACCTTATCTTACCACAAAACATCGTCCATAAAAAGTTATTTATCTAAATCCCTGAGGATTTCTTCCACGCAGGTCTCGATATCCGTATTCTGGTATCTCTTCGTGAGTCCCAGCCGTTCCAGATTTTCCTCCGAAAAGTCCTTCTCATCCGCCAGATATCTCCGGCAGACTTCCCGGTAATTCGGTTTTTTCTGGTTTTCCTCTCTCTTTACCGCCCGCATGAGTCTCACGCCGTCCGGCACCTCGATATAGACCGGAACCATCTTTCCGGCTTCGAAGTAGGAACACATCTTCTCATAAGATTCCAGCGTTCCGATCATGAGACAGGACTCATCGCCGACACCATCAAACTGTCCATCATCCACCGTATAGTACGTCCATGGCCCCGCCACCGTCTGGTAGGTTCTCTCTTCGATCACCTTTCCGGCAGCCTCCTGTTTTTCCAGTTCCGCCCGGTCCGTAAAGAAATATTCCACGCCGTCCGTCTCGCCTTCCCGGATCGGCCGTGTCGTATACATCGTCACCGTCCGCAGATTAGGCCGTCGTTTCAAAATTTCCTTATACAGCGTATCTTTTCCTGTCGCGCTCTTCCCAAGAAGATAATATATCCTGCCCATTTCCTTTTCTCAGCCTTCTGTGTTTATAGTTTTACCTAATAGAACTATTAGCCTTACACGCTCATCCGATAAAAATTTTCACAGCAGCCCAATTGATTCTCTGTTTACTGTTTCGAATAACTTTCTCAAAAACATTTTGCAGTTATTCGCTTTCGTTATAAAGATTCTTGTTAAAAATTTATTCGATTAAACAGATTCTATGGAACAAACTTTTATCTTTTATGTGCTTTTCTTTTCTAGGTTCTATCTTTTCATTGTATCAAAATCCACTACTCTCTGCAACCGTTAAAATCATGCCAGCCGCCGGATCCGCAGGCCCCTGTACGAGAAGTCCTGCCGCCTTGTACGCCTCGATCTTCCTTACGATCTCCTCCGTAAATACTTCCCCCGGCGCGATGATCGGAATTCCCGGCGGATAAAGATAAACAAACTCCGCAGATACCTTTCCAACTGTATCCTGAAGCGCTGTGCGCCCCGTATTGGCATCCATCGCCTCGCAGATAGGCATTCTCTCGATCGGTCGTGAAATCTTTGATTCTAAGGTCCCTGGAGCTTTAGAATTTTTTCTTTCCTGCTCCGATTTCATCAGCCCTCTATCGATCTCAACAAGCGCCGTCGCCAGTCTCTCAAATCCCTCATCCGTATCCATAGCCGACGTCATCGCGATCACATACTCCGGCGCCGTCATCTCCATCTCAAGGTGATATTGATTCCGCAATACCTCCGCCAGCTCTTCCCCATGAAACTCTTTTGCATGCACCGTAGAAACCACGATCTTCGACAGATCCCATCCTGCTGCAGCCTCGTACTTCCCGCAGACCTCATGTGTCAGAACCGCAAGCACCTGCAGCCCTTTCATCCGTTCCATAAAGCGCTCCAGCCGCTTCTCATACCGGACCATCTCATCTCTTCCAGCGCCGTCCATATACCGGATGCACCGCTGCATCCCCGCCATAAATAAATACGACGGACTGGACGTCTGAAACATGCCCAAATATCTCGCAATCTTATCCTGATCTACGATCCTGCTCTTCACATGCAGGATCGCCGTCTGCGTAAAGCACGGCAGCGTCTTATGAAGACTCTGGATCACAAGATCCGCCCCATATTCCAGCGCCGACTTTGGAAAACTGTGACACCGGTCCGCATACTCCAGGTGCGCCCCATGCGCCTCATCAACGATCAGCGGAACCCCATACTCATGAGCCGCATCCGCAATCGCCCGAATGTCCGACACAACGCCCTCATAAGTCGGGGATGTAATAAGTACCGCCTGAATTTCACCCTTCCTTCTATGCGTGCCTTCCAAGTCACTTATGTCTTCAGAATTCTCCCCATTCTCAAAATTTCCCGCTTCTTCCGCATTTGCCTGTTTTCTTCCCGATTTCATCGCATCTTTTTCAAGTGCCTCCCGCACATCTTCCGCCCGGATTCCGCCGTTGATCCCAAACTCCACGATCTCTTCCGGATACAGATACTCCGCCTTCAGCCGATTCAGATAGATCGCGTGGTACACCGCCTTATGACAGTTTCTGGCAGTCAATATCTTCCCGTCATTTTCCGTCACCGCAAACACCGCGCTCAAGATCCCGCATGTACTCCCATTCACCAGATACCAGGACCGGTCCGCCCCGTAGATTGCAGCCGCCTCGTCCATAGCATCCTTCAAAATTCCTTCCGCATGGTGCAGATTGTCAAATCCGTCGATCTCCGTGATATCGATTCCATAGGGATCCGGAAATCCCCCCGGCACCCCGTCCGGGATCTCCTGCCTCTTATGTCCCGGCATATGAAACGGATACGCGTCCGATCCCGCATACTCCGTCAGCCGCTCCAAGATTCCCGGCTGATCTTCTTTTCTGTAATTCAATCTCTTATTCTCCTTTTAACTCAGGAAACATATCCCAAATCTCCGCAACTTCGTCCCCAGCCGCCTGGTAAAAGCTGTAACTTCCATAAACCATGGAATCACACCCATCTGCAGCCAGTCTCACCGTCACCTTTGTCCCATCCGACTTCGTCAGCGTCAGGATCCCGCTGTATGGACATTTTCCAGCTTCTCCCGGAGCTGCCTCCGAAAGTATTTCCTCCATTCTCTTTAACAGAACCGGATCATACAGCGCTTCAGAAATTCCAACCACTTCCGAATCCGCAGAATCCACCATTTCATCATCTGCAGATTCTGACAGTTCACCGTACCCCGGAATAATTTCAAGTTCCGCGCCCGTGATCTCTTTCATATTCTCCGCTCCAACCGTCTGAAACTCACATCTCTCTTCTGCAAGTCTCAGCGCCGGAACCGTGATCTCATCCTCATCCGGATTTTCTGACTCATAGATCTCTGGACTCGCCGTATATATGATTCCATCACTTCCATAAACCTCCGGCTCCACGACCTCATCCGAACTGATAATCTCTTTCTCCTGATCCACCGTCAGCGGAACATACTCTTCCAAAACTTCTGCATCTGCAAATCTGCGGACCGTCAGATAACCTCCATTCTCCGGCGGCGACATCCGCACACCACGCTCCTTCACGCTCTCCAGATACCGAACTCCCTCATCACCGCCGCAGAGACTGTACTCAAAAGCTTTCCTGAGTTCTTCCGGCTCCTCAATTTCCATAGGAACCAAAAAGAGAATATCCTTCGATTCCGTATAGTACATTTCATGAACATTTTCGAATGTATACACTCTTTCGAAAATATTTTTGTCCTCATTCCATTTATCCGCCTCGATCACATCATCAAGACTGTATATACTGAGATTCTTTAGTGGATCCTCACTGCCTTTTCGAAATCCCAGGACATACCCATATCCGTCTTCCGTTTCCCGTCCCAGAAACTCATAGGCATCCACAATATCACCGCCGCACGCAGCCGCCTTCTCCGGATCCATATCCCTATAACTGTGATCGGAATCAAATGTTTCCAGTTCATCCCGGATCTCCATACGCTTTGCCTCCGAAAGCGGATCATACGCTGGCTCTGTTTTCAAATTATCCACAGGCGCTGTCTCCACCGCCTCTGTTTTTCCACTTTCCGTCTGCGATTCACTGCCATTATCCACAGGAACAAACCCCGCCGAGCATCCAAATAAAAACACACTCATCCCTGCCGCAAGCATCGGCATCCAGACTTTTCTATTTCTCATCCAATCACCTTCCCCCGATTTAAAACTGTATTTCCTTCATCATTCACCACTGAATCCCTATTTTACACTGTTTTCCTGATCGATCCGTACATTTTATCTTCTGTATTTTTATTTTATCATCCACTTTTT
>CAVIYT010000148.1:0-3603 GCA_963646925.1 Paludibacteraceae bacterium | reverse complement strand
ACGGATCTGTTCCCGGGATCAGCTCATCATATTCAAATGTTCCCACACGCGAAGGTTCAAACTTACAGCTTGGTACGGATACTAATGGAGTAGTAAGAATAAGCATTGGTGTTCCCAGAGGATATTATCCGGATCCTGGATCATCATACATAAATCGTCCAGCTACCGATTTTGGCACTGTAGCCGCAAGTAATGTGCGGTCAGGATATACATTCACATCAACTGCTGGCATCAAAGTCAGTGGAACAATGTCTGTACAATCTGCAATATCTTTTAGTGCAGCCGCCATTTCCTATAACACGATTCGTATTTCATGGAAAAATCCAGCAAAGGGACCATGGCAAGGTGTATTTATTCAGATATCAACGTCTGGGTATCCGGGAACTGGCGGCGGATCAAGGGCTTACACTGGCAGCGGATGGGCAAACCAATCCGTCGCGAATGGAAGCAATTATGTAGATATCACGGGGCTGAATCCGAGCACGACATACTACTTCACATGTACAAGCTACTGTGATGCACTGGGCTGGGGCAGCAGCTATAACGTGAGTGCAACAACAAGCGCAATTACGGTCGAAGCTATCTTGTCGGGCAAATGGTCAACAAGCTCGTCCATGACCGCAGAGCTTATATCCGGTTCAAAATACTACATGTACAACAAGTATCTTGAAAAGATCAGTGGAAACCATATCTATACCACAAACAACCAGCATTACGCAAGGGGCAGTTCCTATTCAAGTCCAAATTTCAGTTACTTCACCCTTTACGATTTATCAGGTGTTACCCAGACTCAGGTGGATCAGCTGAATCAATATTTTAACCGCATGAACACGTATATGAATACTGCAAGTGCTTACAACGATACGGTGTTCAAGAGTGGAGTCACGGTCTCCTTCTCGCTGGTAAGCAGCACGGAGATTAAAGTAAATATTGGCACCAAAGGCCCGTTTTATATTAATGGTCCGCAACACGTTTATTTCTACAAAGCATAAGGAGGACACAAAATGAAAGTAACCATCATCTATGATAACGCCGGAAATATCTGGCATACCACCTACGGGGACTCCATGCTCCCCGCAGGAGTGAACGCAGCGCAGCTTGACCTGCCGGACAATACCCAGCTGACAGGCGTGGAAATCGGTGAGGACGGCACGGTAACACCGAAGTATGAATCCATGCCGCTATCCGACTGGCAATCCATCCAGAAAGCAATTAATGATGCAAGCATGGAAGCAGATGCAAAGATTACAGCTTTACAGGAGGAGAACGAGGAACTTTCCCTTGCCCTCGCTGAGCTGATCGGAGGTGGAAAGAATGTTGAGTAACACAAAAAAGAAAATCATGATTAAGGCGATCCAGATCCGGTTAAACCGCGGGGAAGATCTGGAAACCATCCTCGCAGACTATACAAAGCTCACCGACGAGGACAGGGAATCACTTCGCGAAGAATTCACATCCTAATCAGAAAGGAATGATTACAATGAAAGAGAAAATTAGTATTATGATGGGAACAATTTTTGGATTTATTGTCTCTCAAATGGGCGGGTGGAGCGAAGGCTTAGCTGCACTTGTTTTATTTATGGGGATTGACTATGTATCCGGACTGGTTGTTGCAGGCGTGTTCCATCAGAGCACAAAAAGCAAAAATGGAGCATTGGAATCATGGGCTGGATGGAAAGGTTTATGTAAAAAGGTTATGACCTTATTCCTGGTTTGCGTGGCCTATCGGCTTGATCGTGTCATGGGAACTACATATCTTCGGGATGCAGTCGTCATTACGTTCTGCACGAATGAGGTCCTGAGTATCATCGAAAATGCAGGCCTTATGGGGATTCCGATGCCTAATGTATTGCGCAAGGCAGTCGATATTTTAGCTGAAAAAGGAGACAAGGAAGAGTAGGAGGTGATCCGAATATCTCCCTTGCGGTCGGGGATATGACCGTTGCGACGTCGCAACAGGGGGGCGGATTTTTCCGCCCCTTATTTAATTAGGAGGACAGGCTAATGAAGATATCAGATAAAGGACTAAATCTCATAAAAAGTTTTGAAGGCTGTCGGCTGACTGCATACAAGGACAGCGTGGGTATCTGGACCATCGGGTACGGAACTACAACTGCGGATAAATCAATTACGGGCACAACGATTCGTCAGGGGCTGCAGATCAGCCAGGAAACGGCAGACGATTGGCTGCAGAAATCCATTGATAAAAAATACGGTCCCAAGGTAGATAAGTACAGTAAGTATGAGTGGAATCAGAACGAATTTGATGCCTTAGTGTCATTTGCGTACAATATTGGTTCTATTGACGGATTGACAGCGTCTGGATCTCGTTCAAAAGAAGAGATTGCCGATAAAATTCTGGCGTATAATAGAGCTGGAGGAAAAGTCCTGTCCGGGCTTACTAGAAGACGCCAGGAGGAAAGAGCGCTCTTTATCACCCCAGTAAAAAAAGAAGGATGGGTAAAAGAGGATGGAGGCCATTGGCGTTTTTATTGCTCTGGGAAATATGTTAGAAATGATTGGTACCGAGACGGGGACAAGTGGTATTGGTTTGACGGTGCGGGCCACATGGTTCACGATGCCTGGTGTCAGTACAAAGGTTCTTGGTACTATCTCGGGTCTGACGGCGCTATGCTTAAAGGCCTGCAGAGTATCAGCGGAAAATGGTATTACCTGGATGATGATGGCCGCATGGCTACGGAACCGGTGGTACTCACACCTGATCAGGACGGTGCATTACAGTATCCGGGTTTAAACCAGTAATACATTATATTATGAGGTTTTGCAATCCGGTGGTCCCGACGGCGAAATGGGCGCGTCCATGCGCTATCTCTCCCAGCGCTATTCCATGCCATACGGGGAGCAGAAAGCGGTTCTGACAGACATTGGTACAGAGGAATTGGCACACCTTGAGATCGTCGCCGCGATCGTTCACCAGCTCACAAGAAACCTCACAGCGGAGGAACTGGAAACACAGGGATTCGGTCCGTACTATATCGATCACACCACAGGAATCTGGCCCCAGGCGGCGGGCGGTGTACCCTTTAATGCCTGTGAATTCCAGTCAAAAGGAGATCCGATCACAGACCTCTTCGAGGACCTCGCCGCGGAACAGAAAGCCCGGAGTACCTACGACAACATCCTGCGCGTCGTGACTGATCCCGATGTCTGCGAGCCGATCCGCTTCTTAAGAAAACGCGAGATCGTCCACTTCCAGCGCTTCGGAGAAGCCCTCCGCGGCCTCCAGGATAAACTGGATTCCAGGAACTTTTACGCCTTCAACCCAAGCTTTGATCCAGCGCCTGTGACGGCAAGGAACGGGCAGTAATGGCAAAAATATTTATAGACCGATATAACACAGTGGCGGGATCCATTATCATGATCCTGACCATGATATTCGGGACGTATTGGTACGTTTTCGCTGGGTATCTGCTCTGCAATATTCTTGACTGGCTTACCGGGTGGTGTAAGTCGAGGAAACTTGGGAAGGAAAACAGCCGGACGGGATTTAAAGGGATCCTTAAGAAAGTCGGATACTGGATCATTATCGCGATCGCGTTTTTAATTCCGGCGGTGTTTATTCATCTCGGGAAAGACCTCATG
>CAVIYT010000147.1:0-2699 GCA_963646925.1 Paludibacteraceae bacterium | reverse complement strand
CTGGATGCCATACCTGGACCTTGCGGTGGTTTTCTCCCTGATGATCCAGTCTGAAGGTGAGACGCAGATCAGTTCTCTCGTAACAAACGCGGTGTCTGCCTCCTGGCATGTGACGGCTGAAGAACTTTTTGCTCTTGCGAAGGAAAACACTCCCCGAATCTTCCCCGCGAGTTTCCGCCGCCTTGAGACCGTGATCGAGGAATACTTTCCCGGAGCTACAGACATTATCCCGGAGGACTGCCCTGTTCCGACGCTCTATGTCCTCACGAATGATTTTGCGCACCACGGTGCCGCCTGCGTCCTCTATCCGGATAAATTAAAAGACCTCGCAGACCGGTTTGGAAGTGATCTTCTCATTCTTCCATCCAGTATCCACGAGGTCCTGATCATTGCTGATTCAGAAACTTTTACGGAACACGATTATCATGTTTTCTGCAATACGATCAAAAATGTCAACCGTGAATCGATCCAGCCGGAGGACTTTCTCTCCGACAACATGTACCGATACTGCAGAGAAACCGGCAGACTGCAGATCTTTACAGAATCCCCTGCAGTTCTTCCATAAATCCGCCCAGACCGGTATTTAGGTCCCGCCTGCTGCTGTCCGTATCTTATCCGCGGTATCGCTTTCAGTCAAGCGTTTAATTTCTCCTCGCATGACTTCCTTCATGATAGAGATGTACAAGGTTAACGACCGAATCTGTAATAAAGATCGCCAGCGCGATCGCGCCTGCTGTGTGAAGAGTCACGATCAGATAGTGCATGGAGAGCGCCTGGTCACCCTGGATCAGATAATATACAGTCCGATAGATTCCGGCTCCCGGCACCGACGGAAGAATTCCCGCAATCAGGAACACCGTCACAGGCGCTTTCTTGATTCTTGCTAAAATATGGCTTAAAAATGCTACTGCAAGGATCGAGAAAAACGCGGCCTGAAGCGTGGAATGTGTCAGTTCATTGATCACTAAATATGCCCACCAGGCAAATCCGCCGGAAAATGCGGCATAGGGAAGGAATTTTTTCGGAGTCTCCGTCAGAATAGAGAACATCGCGATCGCCCAGAACGCGCTGAATACCTGTATGATCATAAGAGTCCTCCTTCCACGCTTCGGGCAACCAGAAGTCCCGCACCGACACCAAACGCTACTGCAAGTCCCACAACGATCGCTTCCAGGATCCTGGCTGATCCGGCTGCGTAGTCACCATTTAAGGTATCACGAATCGCTGTCGTAAACGTCACGCCCGGGACAAGCGGCATGACGGCGCTGACAATGATCGTATCCGAATTCAGTCCCGGGTAGGAATGGCAGATCGTCATGGCAGAAAAAGCCAGCACGAACGCTCCAAACGCGTTAAAGCAGAAATCATTAAATTTCAAGGCTTTTCCGATCCATGCGGCTATCGCAAGGCAGACACCGACTACCGTCGCTGCCAGAAAGTCTCCCAATGAGCCGCCGAACATGGGCGCGAAAAACGCCGAGACGCCAACGTATCCCAGTCCCTGGGTCAGCCAGTCGTACTGAATCGTCTTCGGTGACTGGATCTCCCGCAGCTGCCTTAGCGCCTCCTCCACGGTGATCTTTCCCTCACAGAAATGGCGCGATACATCGTTCACCAGACAGATTCGGTTGATACTGGTACATCTGGCCGCAACACGTTTGACACGGGTCAACGGTTCCTTGTTCGGATCGCTCAGCGTGACGAAGATTCCTGTTCCATATACGATCGTCTCCGTCTGCTCATACTCTGAGCGTTTCAGCATGTGATTCATGGTGTCTTCCACCCTGTAGATCTCCGCACCGCTGACAAGCATGAGCTCGCCTGCCAGCACTACGGCTTCCAACAGCGTTTTTTCGTTCATTTGTTACCCCTTTTAACCCCTTTTATCTTTTTATATCTGCTCACGCATTTGCGCAGGATCCGCCATTATTTGTCTCCCAGGCTGCATGACAGCAGCTATATTTTTAAAATTTTTTCTGATCAGAACAGGCGGCTTCCAATCTGGAATACGAGAAACGCCGCCGACCAGGCAAGCACAAGCTGGAACAGGACCATCCCCAGTGTCCATCTCCAGGACTGTGTCTCTCTTTTGATTGTCGCGATCGTAGCAATACACGGTGTATAGAGAAGGCAGAATACCATAAGCGCATAGGCGTTCACAGCCGTGAATCCTGTTCCCCCAAGGATTCCGGAGAGTTCTGCCATTCCTGCTGCCGAGTTGATATTTCCGATTCCGTAGAGCACGGACATACTGGAAACGACGACTTCCTTTGCGGAAATTCCGGAAATCAGCGCTACCGCGATCTGCCAGCTTCCAAGTCCCACCGGTCTCAATACAGGAACCAGAATCTGTCCGAACTTTGCCGCAAAGCTGTCCGCGACATCAGAAATAAAGCCGGTTGGACCTACATTCATGACAAACCAGAGAATGATCGACGCAAGGAAGATCGTTGTTCCAGCCTTTGTCAGATAATCCTTCACCTTTTCCCAGACATAGATCGCAACCGTTCTTAAGTTTGGGATCTTATATTCCGGAAGCTCGATCAAAAGAGCATTCTCTGTTTTGCTGTCCGTCGTTCTATGTACGATGAGCGCGATGATGATCGCCATGGCAACGCCTACAAGATAGAGGGAATATGCCACTAGCATCGCCGATTTCGGGAAAAACATATCCGCCAGCAGGACATAGATCGTAAGTC
>CAVIYT010000146.1:0-3279 GCA_963646925.1 Paludibacteraceae bacterium | reverse complement strand
TTCTAGTTCTCCCGGGTATAATATCCCAGGAAATAAGATCCACTTTTTCTTTCGTTATTATTTGTTATAAAGTTCAAATTCTCTCCTGTTATGACAAGATGGTCTCCATCCATAAAGCAATATGTATTTACCGGTTTATGCTCCACCATAAAAGATGACCGATCTCCTATAGTTGAAAGAAAATAAAGTGTTTTATCATTAAGTCCGGTAAATTGCTCCTCGCCACCCCCAGCTGTAAGCAGACAATACCCATCAGCCTGCTTTTGGAGTTCTATACTTTCCATACCCGTATAAGAAATTTGCCAATCTGACCAATGTTTGATATTGGTAAAGCCGTCCAGACTATAAATGTTTGCCACATTCTCGGCTGACCCCTCTTTGATCTCGGTGAGTTTCCATTTTCCGAGCATTCTGTCTAACGAGCCTGACGCTGTTGAGACTGTATTATTAGTTTTTGTCTGAACGATACCATCGGAGACCCATGCACCGTTTTCATTTACCGTATAACCGTCAGGTGTTGTCATATTGACTGCGATATAGCCATTCGAGTCAAAATAGTAGCTCTCTGCCACGCCGTCACCGTTACCGTCGATCCACTGCCAGCCATTGCTGTACCATTTACTGTTATCAGCATTTGTTCCATACCACCAGCCTGTTGCATTCTGCTGCCAGCCAAAGGCATATGCTGTCATTCCCGTCGCAAACGTCAATGCAGCAGCTGCCGTTAATGTGATGATCTTTCTTTTCATATTCCTGTTCCTCCTGTAAGGCGATAAATAGCTGCTTACCCGTATCGGATGACCTTTTGGTCCTAGCATCATTATAATGCAAGATTCACATAAAATCAAACTCTAAAAGGAACTTCACCAAGCATGAAAACTTCTGATTTTAGTTCAGGAAATTCTCAATAATCACGCTCTCCGCCTCTTCCTCTGTAAGTCCCAGCGTCCGAAGCTTTAAGAGCTGCTCATCGTTGATTCGTCCGATGGCCGCCTCATGGATGATCGCCGCGTTGAGATCTCTCGCGCGGATCTCCGGGATGGAACCGATCTCGGCGTGGTCCATGATGATGGAGTCGCACTGGATATGTGCCTGACATTTGTTGTTTCCCACTGCCTTCGGGTGGAATGTCTGGACAGAATTGCCCTTTCCGACGGATCTGGAGATGATCTGGGCGGAGCTGTCCTCGCCGTTTAAGCGGACCTCGATGTTGGACTCCGCCGTCTGGTCTCCCTCGGTCATCAAGCGCTCTGTCACATATAATCTGGAGTTTTTATCCATCTCCACAAGCGTCTCACGGACCGTGGAGTCAACGCCCTTGATCTGCGCCGTATCCAGATTAAACACGGAATTTTCTCCCACATAGATATTCGTCACCGGATTCAGCACACGGCCGCCGGTACCATTTCCCTCGCCGTAATGTTTTTCCTGATAACAGACGTTGGCATTCTTTCCAACATGGAATGTGTGGACACCGTCATGTCTGCTCTCGTTGCATCCGCTGTTATGGATTCCGCAGCCCGCGACGATGGTCACGTCCGCGCCGTCCGCGATATAAAAGTCGTTGTATACAAGGTCTGTCATGCCGGAAACGCTGACAACCACCGGGATATAGACTTTCTCGCCTTTTGTATCGCCGTCAATATAGATATCGATGCCCGGCTTATCTGTCTTTTTCTTGATTTTGATATGCTCACTGTCACCGTGGCAGATGGATGTTCCGTTCTGGCGCAGGTTGAAAGCGCCGCTCTGGGAAAATCCGTTGTCGTTGATGACCTTTAATACTTCTTCTACTACATGATCCAGCTCTACCATTACGCTCTCACCCCCGCATTTCCTGCACATGTATGGCATTTATCAAGACCGTTTAAGCACGGCAGGACATCTTCCTTCAGGCCTTCCGCCTTGATCTTTCCGTCGTCGATCACCATGATCCGGTCTGCCATGCTGATGATCTTCTCCTGGTGGGAGATCACGATCAGGCTCTGCTTTTTCTCCTTGTGGATCTCCTCGAACTTGTGGATCAGCATGGAGAAGCTCCAGAGGTCGATTCCAGCTTCTGGCTCATCGAAGATACATAAGGTATGTTCCTTCGCGAGAACCGTTGCGATCTCGATTCGCTTCATCTCGCCGCCGGAAAGTGTTCCGTCGATCTGACGGTTTAAATATTCCTCCGCGCAGAGTCCCACGTCGGACAGAAGCTTGCAGCACTCCTGGTCAGACATCTCTCTTCCCGCTGCTAACGCGAGAAGTCTCTGCACAGTCATTCCCTTAAATCTCGGCGGCTGCTGGAACGCGTATCCGATTCCCGCGTTGGCACGGTGGTTGATATCGTAATCTGTGATATCCTCGCCGTTTAAAATGATCTTTCCGCTCTCCGCCTTCTCAATTCCGATCAGGACCTTCGCTAACGTGGACTTTCCGCCGCCGTTCGGCCCTGTGATCACCAACATTTCTCCATCGTCCACCTGGAAGGAAATATGATCCAGGAGACATTTTTTCGCCCCGTTATCCTCCACATGAAGGACTAAGTTTTCTGCTTTTAACACAATTTCACCTCTCTGTATCTATAAACGAGTCAAAGCCCATTCTCACTGCCGGAACTCAGCGCATCCCCGTTTCTCTTTGCGCATGCGGAACCCATCCGCCTATAAACCGTATTTATCCGGTAGGTATAAGTGCATTATAACGCAAAATTATGGATTTCGCCATCAAATTATAGGATTCTCCGGATGTTCCTTTTTTTATACATTCTATTTCCCCCTCAGCACTGGTTTTTCCGCGATATGATACGGCAGGACTTCCCGATACACCATTTTCCCCGCCATACTGCCTTATGATTATACTTTCCGCCGGTTCTATTCCAATTTAACCACCTGCTGCAGATTAAATTGCCTTTTCCCCTGTTCTATGGTAGACTATCTCTTACACGCACAAATGTATTTGTGACAAAAACACGAGAGGGAAATTCATTATGAATCATAAACGAAGTTCATTCTCCGGAAAGCTCGGTTTCGTCTTATCGGCGGCGGGCGCGTCCGTGGGACTGGGAAACATCTGGCGTTTCCCATATCTTGCCGCGAAGTACGGCGGCGGAATCTTTCTGCTTATCTATATTCTCCTGGCACTGACCTTCGGCTACACGATGATCATGGCGGAGACCGCGCTGGGACGCATGACAAAAAAGAGTCCGGTGGGCGCCTATGAATCTTTCGGGAAGTCGAAATGGCTGTCCTTCGGCGGCTGGATCAACGCGGTGATCCCGATTCTGATCGTGCC
>CAVIYT010000145.1:0-4897 GCA_963646925.1 Paludibacteraceae bacterium | reverse complement strand
ACGCCGATGTAGCGCATCTTGTATACATTGATTCCCACGGAATCTGCTGCCTGGGGATGCTCGCCGCATGCCATCAGGCGGAGTCCAAGACGCGTATGATACAGAACAACATTCGCCGCGATCAAGAGCACGATGGTGATGATCATGAACCAGTTGATCTCAAAACCGGCGATCTTCGCGATGGAAAATGCCTTTTTCTGGTCGATGTACTGGATGGTGGATGCCACATTGTTCGGGTTCTCCGCCATGTTGATTCCCTTTACAAGGACAGTCGCAGCCGCCGTCGCCAGCATATTCATCGCGGTTCCTACCAGTGTCTGATCCGCGTTAAAATTGATTGCCGCAACCGCGAGAAGAAGAGAGAACACCATTCCGAAGATCACACTTCCAAGGATCACGCTGACTACCATCGCCCCGGAAGACAGATTCGGCATGTATTTCATCACAAGCGCTCCTCCGAGAGCACCTGCGACCATGATTCCCTCAAGACCTAAGTTGATAATTCCGCTTCGTTCGGAGAAGCAGCCGCCTAACGCTACTAAAAGCAGCACGGTCGCATAAATGATCGTATACTGTAATAATAATGCCATGACTATTCTTCTCCTTTCTTTTCCGCGGATCTCGCTTTTTTCTCTTCCGCTTTCCGGATCCGCTGGTTCATGCAGTGCTTAAAGAACAGCACGAAACCGCAGAAGTAGATGATGATCGCCGCGATCAGATCAGAGATCTGGGAACAGTAGACCATCTTGTCCACATACGCGCCGCCGCTGGTGATATGCTGGATAAAGAAAGAAGAAAATACCGCGCCGATTGGATGAAGTCCGCCGAGGAATGCAGCCGCGATTCCGTTGAATCCCATGTTCGGGACGGCTGTCTGGGCACAGGACCACTGCTCGATTCCGCTTAAGTATAAGAAACCTGCGCCAAGTCCCGCAAGTCCGCCGGAGATGGCCATGGTCAGGATCATGTTCTTCTTTTCCTTCATTCCGGCATACTTCGCCGCGTTGACGGAAAGTCCGGTTGCCTTTAACTCGTAGCCGAGCTTTGTCTTCTCTAAAAGTACCCACACAAGGACCGCAAAGATCACAGAGAGCGGGATCGCGATAGTCACATACCGGTTGTTTGCGAACAGATTCTGCAGACCAAGGTGCGGAATGATCGCGGACGGGTTGTTTGTGCGCAGCGGCAGTGTGTAAGTCGTTCCGGACTCTTTTACCGCCGTGAGGACTGTGTTCACCGCGTACAGGCTGATCCAGTTTAACATGATGCAGGCGATAACTTCATTTACATTGAGATATGCCTTTAACGCACCTGCCGCCGCGCCGAGAACGGCACCGCCGAAGATCGCCAGCAGGATGCACACCCACCAAGGCGCATTGTAATGGATCGCAAAATACAGGGCAAATCCGGCTCCCACGGTGAACTGGCCGGAGGCGCCGATGTTGAACAGGCCGACCTTATACGCAAAAAGGACAGACAGGGTACACATTAAAAGCGGCGCGGATTTCGCCAGCGTACTTCCAAAATACTCAAGAGCGACTTCCGGTCTCGGGAAATACAGGAAGTTCTTTAAGATCGTCGTGATCGCTCTTCCAGCTCCCGCCGGGTTGATAATAAAAAGGACGATATATCCCACAAACAGGCCAAGAATGATGCAGACCAGAGACGCAAGCAATGTCTGAACGGCCCCGTTCGCCAATAAATTCTTTTTCTCGTTTCGGGTATCCATCGATTACACCTCCTGCTTTCTGGCGCCTGTCATGTAAAGCCCCAGTTCTTCCACCGTAACTTCATCCGGCTTGAATTCTCCGACGATTTCGCCCTCATGCATGACGAGGATCCGGTCGGAAACATCCATGACCTCATCAAGCTCCAGACTCACGAGAAGAACGCCTTTTCCCTTGTCGCGCTCCTCGACAATCTGCTTGTGGATCAGCTCGATAGCGCCCACGTCAACGCCGCGGGTCGGCTGGACCGCGATCAGGAAGCTCGGATCCTTATCGATCTCTCTTGCGATGATCGCCTTCTGCTGATTTCCGCCGGACATGGTTCTCGTCTGGGTCTCCGGACCCTGGCTGGAACGGACATCGTACTGGTCGATCAGCTTCTTAGCGTAGCTTCTGATCTCTTTTCTCTTTAAAAAGCCGAATTTATTCGTAAATCTCGGTTTGAAATATATCTGGAGAACCATGTTGTCCTCCAGGGAATAATCAAGGACAAGACCGTGTTTGTGGCGGTCCTCTGGGATATGGCTCTCACCTAAAACGGAACGCTGTCTGACAGACGCCTTCGTGAGGTTCTGTCCGTTTAAGAAGATCGATCCGAATTTCAGATCAGAAAGTCCGGAAAGACCGTAGACAAGTTCCGTCTGTCCGTTTCCGTCGATTCCCGCGATGCAGACGATCTCGCCGGCCCGGACCTGGAAGGAAACATTCTTTACAGCGTCCTTCTTGCCGCTTTCACCCGCAACCGTCATTCCCTTTACGTCGAGAACCACATTTCCAGGTTTTGCCGGCGCTTTGTTGACGGAAAAGCTGATATTTCTTCCGACCATCATGGCGGAGAGCTTCTCCGGTGTTGTATCCTTTACATTGACCGTGTCAATATATTTTCCTTTTCTTAAGATCGTGCAGCGGTCAGCGACCTCCATGATCTCGTTCAATTTATGGGTGATGAAAAGAATGCTCTTTCCCTCCGCCGCGAGACCTTTCATGATCTTCATAAGCTCCGCGATCTCCTGAACCGTGAGGACTGCCGTCGGCTCATCGAAGATCAGGATCTCGTTGTCGCGGTACAGCATCTTTAAGATCTCGGTTCTCTGCTGCATGCCCACGGTGATGTTCTCGACAAGCGCGTCCGGATCCACCTTGAGATGGTACTTTTCCGATAACTCCATGACTTTCTTTCTCGCGTTGTCCTTCTTTAAGAGGCCATGGCTCGTCGGCTCCACGCCGAGAATAATGTTGTCCAGAACAGAAAAGCATTCTACGAGCTTAAAGTGCTGGTGCACCATTCCGATTCCCAGCGCGTTGGCATCGTTCGGGTTCTTGATCTCTACCTTCTTTCCGTCCTTGCGGATCTCGCCCTCGTCCGGCTGGTACAGACCAAACAAAATACTCATGAGTGTGGATTTTCCCGCGCCGTTCTCGCCCAGCAACGCATGGATCTCGCCCTTTTTCAACTGAAGCGTAATATTATCATTCGCAACGATTCCAGGGAACCGTTTCGTAATATTCAGCATCTCAACTGCATACTCAGACATACGGTTGTTTCCTTTCCTTTTTCCTACTTGATCGTACCCTGACGTACATTCATCTTCACAGATACTTCCGGCATCTCGTCGATGCTGTTGTCCACCTCGATCTTTCCGTCGAAGATATCCGCAACTAACTGCTTGTAGTCCTCGATTCCGAAATTGTCGTTCCACTGGGTAGTGTCCTCCGGAAGTCCGACATAGTTCTGGGACATGTCATCCTTTGAGACAAGACCAAGGTTCTCCACCTTGCCCACATGCTCGCTCCAGGTTCCGTCGTAGATAATGGAATCCAGAGTGGAATTTACGGTGGCTGTCAGGCTCTTCATCGCGGATGTGACCGTTGTGCCCTCACCGTAAGCGTCGATGATCGGGGACTGGTCGGAGTCAACGCCGATGATTTTTCCGCCGACCTTCGCCGCCGCTTCCGCCGCGGATGTGAAGATGCCGCCGCCGCAGGCGAAGACGATCTCCGTACCGTTGCTGTACCAGGTATCCATCGCAGCGGTGATCTCTGTGGATCCGTAAAACTGTCCGCCGTAGGCGTACTCAACAGTCACGTCATCCGTAATTCCCATCTCTTTCGCTGCCGCGTCGATTCCCTGAACGTAACCGTAGCCGTAGCGCATAACGCCAGGAACGGCCTGTCCGCCGAGGAAGCCGAGATGGCGGTAGCCAAGCTTTACAGCCGTATATCCCGCGAGGTATCCCGGAATTGCTTCCTGGTAAATCGCGAGATAGGTATTTTCCGTATTATAGTAATCCGCCACATTGTAAGCGTCCGGATCATCATAGTATGCATTTCCCACTGCTGCCGCGCCGATATCCCCGGCACTCATATCCAGCACGATAAACTTGATATCCGGATATTTGAATGTTGTGTCCACCACCGTCTGCGCGAATACATATCCCGGCATGACAAGAATATTGTAACCTTCCGCCACGGCTACGTCCACCATCGCGGTTCTCGCGTAGTCCGTATCTCCGTCCGGTTTCTTGTAAGTGAAGTCAATATTGTTTGCCTTGCAGTAATCCCTGCAGGCCTCATATGTGGTCTGGTTGAAGGACTGGTCCGTAATATCGCCAGCGTCCGTGATCATGCAGACTCTATACTCTGAACTTCCAGTATTTTCGGTCGTCACATTATTTGCTCCGCATCCGGCAAGCATAAATGTTACCATGGCAATCGCCAGCAGCAGGGAAGCTGCCTTTTTGCATATCTGCATTTCTTCTCTCCTCCGCTTTTTCTTTATTTTATCCAATAAAAATGCACACTTTACCCAGTATAAAAGGGAATTCGAAAAATGTAAATGACTTTTATGGCGAAATCGCCCGAATGGGGAGAAAAAACAGAGTCAGATGAAAATATCCGTCCTCATCTGGCTCTGTTTCCTGTTTCTTCCTATTAAAGTTTTGTTTTTTCCGCGATCACGCGGCATCTCTTCCTGCAGAACGCCATTCCGTAAAACAGGATGTCGTGCCGCTCATCATTTCTAAGATATTCCTCATATCTGCGGTCTCGGATCTGTTCGATCGCATTCCCACACGCTCTGTCAAGCCATGAGACTTCCTTTGAATATTTTAGTTCGCTAAATATTTCGACATTCCCGCCGGTATTTGAATTGTAATAGATTCTGTCGCTAT
>CAVIYT010000144.1:0-6101 GCA_963646925.1 Paludibacteraceae bacterium | reverse complement strand
GAAGAACGGTGAAAACTATAACGCAGAACTTTATCAGAAATCTGATCTGCCTCCGTCTGACCGTGAGATCACCGTAGAGCAGGCACTCATGATAGCCCGGAATCAAGGTTATAAAATCAAGTCAGCAGCTACATAACCTTAACATTTTTAATATTCAATTTTTAAAGCAGACACCGAAAGATGGCTTGTTTGTTGTGTGCTTAAGGTAATGAATACCCTCTACTTCTCATTTTCAATCTTCACCTCGGAGAGATCCGCAAGGCGAGAGGTTTTACACAGCAGGAATTGAGCGAGGCGTCAGGTGTTTCGATCCGCATGATACAGCTTTATGAGCAGAAACAGAACGATATCAATAAAGCGCAGGTCAGTGTTGTGGTGCGGCTTGCAAAGACACTGGGGTGTGAGGTTGAAGATCTGTTGGAATGATCAGTTTGAAGATATTTTACAAGATGATTGAAAGGAAGCTATGGTAAAATATCACCATCAAGAAGAATCGAGAACCGCTGATGAAGAGAAAGACAAGAAATGTTGTTTACGATGAAAAACTTCATATCCAGGCGTATCGCTTTGAGGGGAATGTTGTGTTTCCGAACCATTTTCACGACTATTATGTGATCGGTCTGATCGAGAGTGGACGGAGATATTTTTCCTGCAGGAATAGGGAGTATGCGCTGAAGCCGGGAGATATTATGATTCTTCATCCGGGTGATAACCATGCATGCACGCAGTTGGATGATGAGACCGTTGATTACCGCGGGTTTCATATTTCAAAACCAGTCATGCTGGATCTGGCGGAGGAGATTACCGGGAAAGGGGAGCTTCCAGGATTTTCAGATAACATAATTTCTGATGAGGCGGCGGCCTGCCATCTGCGTGCGCTCCATGAGCTGGTGATGAATGGTTCCTGTGATTTCAGAAAGGAAGAGCAGTTGATTCTTCTGGTTTCCATCCTGATCGAGCGATATGGGCAGCCTTTTGAGAACAGTGTCCCGGAGTGTCCGGACGCGATCGAAAGGGCGTGCAGGTTTATGGAAGGACATTTTACGGAACATATTTCGCTGGAACAGATCTGCCGGAGCGCGAATCTCAGCAAATCCACGCTTCTCCGGGCATTTACCCGGTCAAAGGGCGTGACTCCGTACAGTTATCTTGAAAATATCAGGATCGACGAGGCGAGAAAGCTTCTGGAACAGGGCGTCCCGCCGGTGGAGGCGGCGCTGCGGACCGGATTTTCTGACCAGAGCCATTTTACGAATTATTTCAGCCGCTTTATCGGGCTTGCGCCGGGCGTTTACCGGGATATCTTTTTGCGAATCTAAAATATGGGGAGAATTACGAAATGAAAAATCATGAGAAGGCAGGTCATCTCTGTGCCCTGTTTACGATTGTTGTGTGGGGAACGACGTTTATCTCCACGAAGCTTCTGCTGGTAGATTTTGTACCGGTGGAGATCTTATTTTTCCGGTTTGTTATGGGATTGGCGGCTTTGTATCTGATCTGGCCGCACCGTTTTGCGGGGACAACGAAGAAGCAGGAGCTTACTTTCGCGGCGGCGGGACTTTGCGGGATCTGCCTTTATTATCTGATGGAAAATATTGCGCTGACATACACGATGGCGTCCAATGTCGGAGTGATCGTTTCGATTGCGCCGTTTTTTACGGCTATCATGGGGCATGTGTTTTTGAAAGAGGAGGGAAAGCTTTCCGCAAGTTTTATTTTCGGATTTATCATCGCCATGATTGGTATTTTTCTGATCAGTTTTAATGGGGCGAAGATGAAGCTGAATCCTACGGGAGATCTGTTATCGCTGCTGGCAGCGTTTATCTGGGCATGTTATTCGATCCTGACGAAGAAGATCGGAGGTTATGGGTACGGGACGATCCAGACGACCCGCAGGATCTTTTGCTATGGAATCCTGTTTATGATCCCGGCGCTGTTTTTCTTTGATTTTCATCTGGAATTGGCGCGGTTTGCGAATCCGCTGTATCTGTTTAATATCGTGTTCTTGGGACTTGGCGCTTCCGCGGCCTGCTTTGTGTCGTGGAATTTCGCAGTGAAGGTTTTAGGGGCGGTGAAGACCAGCGTTTATATCTATGCGATTCCGGTGATCACGGTGGTGACTTCCGCGGTGATTTTGCATGAGAAGATCACGGTGATGTCTGGAGTTGGAACGGTTTTGATTATGGCGGGGCTGGTTTTCTCGGAGAGAAAAACACGGTCAGAAAAAAGTGAATTGGCAGAGGGATGATATTGGGTATCATGTAAAAAGATAGCTGTTATTGAAAGTGAGAGAACGAAAGCATTTTTATGAGTAAAAAAGGACCAGGTATTTGATAAAAGACTGGAGGCAATTGAGAAGAGGAGAATCAGAGAATTTTTTGGACACTTGATATTAAGAACTCTTACATAGTAAAAAATTTAAAAAGTATGAAAAACTCCTGCGTTATGTACTTTATATTTGGTATATAACGCGGGAGTTTTTGCTTTCAGATTTTAAAACTGTTTTATTTCACTTATTTTAATTTACCGTAATCCTCATTGGAAACAGCCTCGCACCACTCGTTGGAGGTCTCCTCGCCCGGAACCTCGATGGCGAGATGGGAGAACCAGGAATCCGGTGCGGCGCCGTGCCAGTGTTTGACTTCTGCCGGAATGTTGATGCAGTCGCCCGGCTTCATCTCGATGGCTTCTTTGCCCTCTTCCTGATAGTAGCCGCGGCCTGCAACGCAGACTAAGATCTGTCCGCCGCCGCTCTTTGCGTGGTGGATATGCCAGTTGTTGCGGCAGCCCGGTTCGAAGGTTACATTGTATACGCCGACCTGGCTTGTGGATACCGGAGCGAGGTAGCTCTGTCCCACGAAGTATTTCGCGAAGGCGTCGTTCGGAGCGCCGATCGGGAATACCATGGATTTCGCATGGGCTCTCATGGCCTCGTCCTCATAAGGAAGATCGCCTTCATTCATCTGCCATACTTCTTTTGCGAGGTTGAAGACTGCCCAGCCTTTCGGCCAGCCAACGTAGAATGCGACGTGAGTGATAATTGCCGCGATCTCTTTCTGGGTAACGCCGTGTGCCTTCGCGTTCTTTAAATGGAACACGAGGGAGGAATCTGTGATTCCGGAGGACATGAGTGCCACAACGGTGATGATACTTCTTGTCTTTACATCGATGTCCTGGTTGTTCCAGTTTTCACCGAAGAGGACATCGTCATTAAAATGCGCGAACTGGGGAGCGAACTCACCCAGGGCGTTTCTTCCTGCTGTCTGTACGATCTTTGCCATTTTATGCTTTCTCCTAATTGAAATTATCGATTATAAGGATTTTACCCAGTCAGCGATCTCCTGCTTGGATGCTCTGTTTAAAAGCTTTCCTTCTACGATCTCAGCGCCCGGTGCGGACGGTTTTAATTCTTTTACGGTGTTGCCGAATCCGCTGCCGCCGGATGTTGCGAAGAGGACGATCTTCTTTCCTGCGAAGTCGTAGGACTCAAGGAATGTGTTTACGATGGTTGGAGCGACGTACCACCAGATCGGGAAGCCGATGATCACGGTGTCGTAAGCGCTCATGTCGATATCCGCCTTTACGATCTCCGGCCGGAATTTCTTGTCGTTCATCTCTACGCTGCTTCTGGATTTTTTGTCCATCCAGTTTAAGTCAGTTTTTGTATATGCAACCTTCGGTGTGATCTCGCAGATGTCAGCGTTTCCTGCTTCTGCAATCATTTCTGCGATCTTTTTTGTAGTTCCGCTTGCACTGAAGTATGCGACTAATTTCTTTGCCATTTGAATTACCTCCTGAATATTTTCATGTCTGTCGAAACGGGTGTTTCGCGCAAATAAATAGGATGCATAGGGAACTGCGGGCATACCGCGGCTCCTTATGCATCCATTGTAGTTCTCATGGGTGTAAATGTCCAATACCTATATTAAATTGCTGCTTATGCCTCAAAAGCATGTATCATCTCGATGAATTTGTTGACGACATGGGAGTT
The DNA here is from genome assembly GCA_963646925.1 of Paludibacteraceae bacterium. Lineage (GTDB taxonomy): Bacteria > Bacillota > Clostridia > Lachnospirales > Lachnospiraceae > Pilosibacter. The sequence continues at coordinate 2,110 of CAVIYT010000144.1, read as the reverse complement.
CGGGATGTTTCGCTGCCAAGCGATCACGGTGTTGGATGTGATCTCCGGGGAAAGTCTTCTCTGGACGAGGAGGTCTTCCCGCCAGTATTTCGGGGCGTCTTCGATGGAGATCAGGTATCCGAGGCCGTAAGCAGCCATGACTCCGGCGTTTGTGCCGAGGTTGCTGGTGAAGGCGATCTGGATCTTATTGAAGTCGTTTCCGAACCAATTGGCGATCTCACTCTGGACGCCGACGCGCTCGGGCAGGATCAGGGGCTTTCCGAGGAGGTCTTTTTTCTCGATGTATTCTTTTTCTGCCATCGGGTCATCGGGGCGCATGCCGACGACCCAGTGGTCGCTGCCGGTGATCCGGATATAGTCGAGACCTTCCGTGTCCACGGGTTCCATGAACATACCGATGTCCACGAGGCCTTTTTTCATCATCTCGTAGGTGGTGTCAGCCGTCGCTGTGTGGATGGAGATCTGGACCAGGGGATATTTTTCGCGGTAGGCTTTGCAGATCTTTGCCAATGTCTCCACGGCGGCAAATTCGCCGCAGCCGATGGTGACGGTTCCTTCGATGACTTCTTCGGCGCCTTTTAGTTCTTCCAGGGTGCGTTTTTCGAGGTCCAGCATTTCTAGGGCGCGGCGTTTTAGGAGAATGCCTTCGTCGGTGAGGTTGATGGTGCGGCCATTGCGGTTGAAGAGCTGGATGCCTAGGTCTTCTTCGAAGGAGGCAAGCTGGCGGGAGAGGGTGGGCTGGGTGATGTGGAGTTGGGAGGCGGCTTTGGTGAAGCTTTGTTCTTTGGCTACGGTTAGGAAGTAGCGTAATACTCTTAGATCCATGAGTGAAATTCCTTTTGTGTTATTGTTTTAGTTGATTTTATATTACTCGAAATTTTTGGGTTTGTCATGGAAATTTTTTGATTGTTGTGGAGGTGGGAGTGTGGTAAGCTATGAAGAGATGAAAGTGTTGGCGCTGAATATTGTAATTTTTGATGGTGAAGGAGAAAAATAATGGAATTATTAGAAATGTTAGAGAAAAGACGTAGTATCCGGCAGTATACAGAGGAGAAGATCACGGAGGAGCAGCTGCAGAAGGTAGTGGCAGCGGGACTCTTATCTCCGTCGGGACATGGGGCGAGACCGTGGGAGATGATCGTGGTACGGGATAAGGAAAATCTGAAAAAAATGTCAGAATGCCGGATCGGTGCTGCGAAGATGCTTGCGAACGCTTCGGCTGCAGTCGTGGTGACCGCTGATTCCGGGAAGACGGATGTATGGACAGAGGATTGTTCGATCGTGATGGCTTATATGCATCTGATGGCGGACAGTCTCGGACTTGGAAGCTGCTGGATCCAGGGACGTCTGAGGGAGGCGCCTGACGGACGGTCTACGGAGGATTACCTGCGTGAGATCTTAGGGTATCCGGAAGAAATGCGTCTGGAGGCCATCCTGTCACTCGGAGTTCCGGCGGCCCATCCGGAGGGACATTCTGTGGATGAGGAACTGAAAAGTAAGGTGCATTATGAGAAATTCTGAGGCGCTGTCTCAGATCGATATTGATGATTGGAGAATAGAAAATGTTTAGGGCGATTCGGAAAAAGAGAAATGAAATTGATGCAAACGCGGCGGAAGCGTTGCTGCAGGACAGCCGGAGAGGTGTTCTCGCGGTAAATGGGGATGACGGGTATCCGTATGCGATTCCGGTGAACTATTTTTATGACAGGGAGAATCAGAAGATCTATTTTCATGGGGCGCGGGCAGGACACAAGGTCGATGCTCTGCGGGCATGCGATAAGGTGTGCTTTACAGTTTATGGAAATGAGACGATAAAGGAAGAGGACTGGGCACCGTTTATGCAGAGTGTCGTTGTGTTCGGCAGATGCCATCTGGTTGAAGCCGGGGAGCGGGTGGTCACAATGTTGAAGCAGTTTGCCATGAAATATTATCCAAATGAACAGCTGGTGGACGAGGAGATCGCGCAGGCAGGCAAGGCGGTGCAGATGTTTGAGATCGAGATCGAGCATCTCAGCGGCAAGGAAGTGCAGGAGCGGTAGGGGTGGAACGGATAATGTAGGCAATTGCGAAACTCAATCCTGTGATTAAGACGAAGTGAGATACAATGCTG
>CAVIYT010000143.1:0-6496 GCA_963646925.1 Paludibacteraceae bacterium | reverse complement strand
CCTATATTCCTACTATGTCAATATGTTGTGCAGCAGTTCAAATCTCCTCTCACGCACATCTTTTGCCGCTCCACCTTCTGAATCGCCAAGATCTACAACCGCCGCTGTAATATATGGAATTTTCAGTTCCGCGATTTCCCGCTATGTACAGTAACTCCACAATCAAAGCAGTAAAAAGGTCTCCTGTTTCATAATTGAATTATCTTTTCATGTATTGTAAAATAGACTGTGACTGTTCAGCAGACATTTTAATCAAAGGAGAATTCTCTTATGCCGCAGATCAAGAAAATTACCGATCTCACAGCGCCGGAACTCGATCTCTTTTCCAGATACTCCGAGTCCCAGCTTTACCATATCAATGAACCGAAACCTGGCGTCTTCATCGCGGAGAGCCCGAACGTGATCGAGCGCGCCTTAAACGCCGGGTATGAACCGCTGACCGTCCTCATCGAGGAAAAACAGGCGGATGCCCTGATCCCGAAACTCTTTTCCGCTTACCCGGAACTTCCCGTGTACACAGCGGAATTTGACCTCTTGACGAACCTCACAGGCTTTGCCCTGACCCGCGGCCTGCTCTGCGCCATGAAGCGGAAAGCCATGCCGTCTATGGCGGAGATCTGTGAGGGAAAACGTCGGATCGCTGTCCTTGAGAATGTCATGAACCCCACAAATATCGGGGCGATCTTCCGCTCCGCCGCTGCCCTGGGGATGGACGCGGTGCTTCTGACCTCCGGCTGCAGCGACCCGCTCTACCGCAGAGCCGCCAGAGTCAGCATGGGAACCGTGTTCCAGATTCCCTGGACCTGTTTTCCGAAGGACGCAGACCTCTCCTGCGGCGAGCTTGAGACACTGAAAACACTCGGATTTAAGACAGCTGCCATGGCATTAAAGGAAGATTCCGTTTCCATCGATGATCCGAAACTTCTCGCTGAGGAGAAGCTTGCCGTGATCTTGGGAACAGAGGGCGACGGACTCGCTTCCGCAACGATTGACGGATGCGATTACACCGTGATGATCCCGATGGCACATGGGGTGGATTCGCTGAATGTAGCGGCAGCGAGCGCCGTGGCATTCTGGGAGCTGTCAAAATAGCTCTGGATTTCTCCGCTCTTCTTCGTATTATTGGCAGCATTTTCGCTAACTGCCTGAATCAGCAAATATCCGAAAAGCATTTACACCTACTTCTTCGGACATTTCCCTTTGGAACACAGAATTTCTTCTTTTTTATGAACAATTTGTGTATTTCACACTTTCATCAAACTTTGCTCGTATACTTCATCACATAACAAGATTTCACAGGGCAGAACACTTAAATCCTTTACATTTTCGCCCTACCTACAAAACCTGCCTCCGGCAGCTTTCTCCGAACGTGTGGCAGCCCAGCCGCGTGTCAGAAAGAAACACCGGGGCGCAGGTCAAAAACAGAAAGGATCTGATCTTATGAAAAAACAGGCATTATTCTGCATGCTTCTTGCAGGTACTCTTATGGTCGGCGGATGCGGACAAAAAGCAGCCGACACCTCCGATACCACCGCTCAGGTGACTGAAACCTCCGACTCCGCCCCGGCTGACAAACCGGACGGTGCCCCGGGCGACAACTCCGACAAACCTGGAAATCCGCCTGACGGCGCTCCGGGAAACATGGACGGAAAACAGGCACCGCCTGACGGCGGAAACGGAGGCCCTGGCGGTCCTGGAGGTCCTGGCGGACAGAACTCCGCTCCGACATCCTATGACGCGGTATCAAGCTACTCCACAGACACCGAGGAGGACGGCAAGACCTACACCTCCACCGGAACCGATGAGAGCGCGGTCCTCGTCACGGACGGCGCAAATGTAACCTTAAAGAACTTCACCATCGACCGGACATCCACAGACAGCACCGGAGGCGATAACTCCAGCTTCTATGGAACCGGCGCGGCGGCCCTCGCCACAAACGGAACCCTGACACTCACCGGCGGAACCATCACCACCGACGCAAAAGGCGGCGCAGGCGTCTTCAGCTACGGCGACGGCAATGTCACCGTATCCGACACCACGATCACCACAAAACAGGACACCTCCGGCGGAATCCATGTAGCAGGCGGCGGTACACTCACCGCATCCAACTTGACCGTTGAGACAAACGGCGAATCCTCCGCAGCGATCCGAAGTGACCGCGGCGGCGGCACCATGACCGTCAATGGCGGAACCTACACCTCCAAAGGAACCGGCTCCCCGGCAGTCTACTGCACCGCTGACATTACGATCAGCGACGCGGCACTCTCTGCAGAGAATTCTGAGGCCGTCTGCATCGAAGGATTAAACTCCCTGTCCCTCACAAACTGCTCCCTTACCGGCAACATCCCGGAAAACGAACAGAACGACTGTGACTGGACCGTGATCCTCTACCAGAGCATGTCCGGTGACTCCGAAGTCGGCGAGAGCAAATTCTCCATGGACGGTGGCAGCCTGACCTCCTTAAACGGCGGCCTCTTCTACACGACGAACACAGAGAGCTCCTTCTATCTGAAAGACGTGGACATCACCTACTCCCCGTCCAACGACTTCTTCTTAAAATGCACCGGCAACGCCAACAAACGCGGCTGGGGCCAGAGCGGAAACAACGGCGCTGACTGCACCTTCACCGGCGACTCCCAGGAAATGAGCGGCGATATCCTCTGGGACAGCATCAGCAACCTTGACTTAAACCTCACAAATGGCTCCATCCTCACCGGTGCCATCCTCCAGGACGAGACAAACGCCGGTGACGGCGGCAACGGAACCTGCGACGTCACCATCGACGCCCTCTCCGCCTGGACCGTAACCGGAAACAGCACCGTCTCCACCCTCACCTGCAAAGGTTCCATCACAGGCGCTGACGGCAAAAGCGTAACCATCATCGGCACAGACGGCACCGTATTCGTACAGGGCACCGGCGAATACACGATCACTACAGGATCCTACAACAACTAATCTTATAACACCCAACCTTGCCAAAGGCAGAGCAGCTGACGCCCAAGCGTCAGCCCTCTGCCTTTTTCATCATTCTAACTCCTTCCACTCCCCAACCTTTTCCTCTTTTCACTCCCTCCACCTCCCAGTGCCGGACTGACTTCGAATCTAGGTGACTAATTTCCGGTCTCCGACCTTCCCTTTCTCCGCTCCTTCCAACTCCCAGCGCCGGACTGGCTTCGGATCCGGGTGACTGATTTCCGGGGCATGGCTTCCTCTTGGCTCGCGGGAGAATGCGTTGGAGGGCCGTGGACACTTGTTTGAGCGAAGCGAGTTGTGTCCACGGTCCTCCGCCCTTAGCAGTCTCCTGCAAGCCTAGAGGAACCGCCCCGAAAATCCATTGCACCCGAATCCGAAGCCAGTCCGGCGCGTCCCTTCCGCCAAGTTGATCCCCTCCCTTCTATTCTGATATATTTTTAACAATTATTACCATTCCCGTTGTAACCACAACATACACCACATTCCGGTTATACTATACTAAGCATGTAAAACCTAAACAACAAAACACTCAGAAATACAGGAGGTACCCCACATGACCCAGACCATCAACCCCAGAAAAGCATCCATCATCGGCTGCGGCTTCGTCGGCTCCGCCACCGCCTTCACCCTCATGCAGAGCCGCCTCTTCTCCGAACTCGTCCTCCTTGACGCCAACGAAGCAAAAGCCGACGGAGAAGCCAAAGACATCGCCCACGGAATCCCATTTTCCGGTCAGATGAAAATCTACTCCGGCAATTACGATGACATCGCCGACTCCGCCATCATAATCATCACCGCCGGCGCCAACCAGAAACCCGGCGAGACAAGATTAGAACTCGTCCACAAAAACGTATCCATTTACAAAACCATCATCCCAGAGATCGCCAAACGCGGCTTCCAGGGCATTCTCCTCATCGTCTCCAACCCGGTAGACATCCTGACCTACACCGCCCTGAAACTCTCCGGCTTCCCAGAAAACCGCGTCATCGGCTCCGGAACCGTCCTCGACACCGCCCGCTTAAAATACGCCCTCAGCGAACACTTAGGCGTCGACAGCCGCAGCGTCCACTCCTTCATCATCGGCGAACACGGTGACAGCGAGATCGCAGCCTGGAGCAGCACAAACGTCTCCGGAATCCCACTCAATACCTTCTGCGAAATGCGCGGCCACTATAACCATGACGCCGCCATGGACCGCATCGCCGAAGAAGTAAAAAACAGCGCCTACGACATTATCTCCAAAAAACAGGCCACCTACTACGGAATCGCCATGAGCGTCAAACGCATCTGCGAATGCATCATCCGCAACGAACGCTCCATCCTCCCGATCTCCTCCATGATGCACGGAGAATACGGAATCAGCGATATCTCCCTCAGCATGCCCGCCATCGTGGGTCTCAACGGGATTGAGACCCACGTTCCTATCTCCCTGAGCGACGAGGAAGCTGAAAAACTCCGCGAATCCGCCAAAACCCTAAAAAAAATAGCCGCAGAACTTGATCTCTCTGCCGCTATCAACTAACCTCTACACCATTTGCCGAGCGCAGCAATGGCAAATTCCCGCCAAAGCACAGCGCCGGAGAGCCTCAAAGCGTCTGCGACTGGAGGCTCTCCGGCGCGTCCCTTTCACCACTATCCCCTAAAATTCCGCATAATCCTCCGGCAAAAACCGATGATAGATCAGATGGCATCCTTCATCCTTAAAACAATAATAATACCGATCCGGCACCCCATCCGCAAAATGAAACGCCCAATCAAAATCCCCATCCTCGATCTTCTCAAACACCGCTTTCTCCGACCACTTCAAGAAAAGCTCCCTGATCTCATCCAGCCTACATCCGTGTTTCCCGACGATATCCACCAGATCCTGAATAAACTCCCGCCCTTTCATCTGCTCATGCACATAAACACTCCCAGCTTCCGGAATCAAAAAGCAGAACCTGTCCCCTTTCGCCGTCACACGGACCTCTCCAAGCGTCTCCTTCACATGCGTCCCAAACTCGCTTAACCGCGCCATCATCTCCTCCGCCGTATCCCCACTCTCAAAAAAGTGATTCAGCGTAGACACCGGATAATAAAGCCGTATCACCTCCGGCCGGAACCCAAGCTTCGCCTGCTGCTCCTTCACCATATCGATCAGATTCTCTTCCAGCTTACGAAATCCCATCCTGCTGCCTTCTCCTTACGCCTCTTTCTTCTCAAACTCCACAGCCACATCACATAACTGCTTTCTGATCTCAAGATGCTGCGGGCAGACCTTCTCGCACTTTCCGCACTTGATACACTCAGACGCCTTTCCATGATTCTGCGTATGAACATTATAATAGTAGTCAGAATTCCAGTTCTGATACATCTTCTTCGCGTTCATGCACGCAAACAGATCCGGAATTGAGATCTTCTTCGGACAGCCGTCCACACAGTAGCGGCATCCAGTACACGGAATCAGGTTCTTTCCGCGGAAGATCTCACGCACCTTATCGACCGCCTGCATCTCCTTCTCATCAAGCGGCTTGAAGTCCTTCATGAAACTTAAATTCTCCTTCATCTGCTCCAGGCTGCTCATACCGGAAAGAACCATCATAATACCCGGGAATCCAGCCGCGTAACGGATCGCGTATGTTGCCGGGCTGCCGCCATGAAGCTCATCGAACACTGCCTTCGCGTCATCTGGAAGGTTCGCAAGACTGCCGCCGCGGACCGGTTCCATAACGATCACCGGCTTGCCGTGCTTTCTGCAGACCTCATAGCATTTGCCAGCCTGAACTGCCGGATCATCAAAATCCGCATAGTTAAACTGGATCTGAACGACCTCAACCTGAGGATACTCTGTCAAGATCTGCTCAAGAACCTCTGCGCAGTCATGGAAGGAAATACCAAAGTGGCGGATCTTTCCCTCTTCCTTAAACTTTAAAGCTGTCTCATATGCATGACATGCCTTAAACTTCGGATAATTTCCCATTCCCTGGGCATGCATCAGATAGAAATCGAAATAATCCACACCGCAGCGCTCCAACTGGGACTCAAAAAGCGGGCGGATGTCCTCTTCCTTCTCAAAATAAGCTGCTGTCAGCTTATTCGTGAGAATATAACTCTCTCTCGGATGGCGGCTTGTCAGGCAGTTCTTGACCGCAAGCTCACTTCTCTGGCCGATATAGCCGTGAGCCGTATCAAAATAGTTGAATCCCTGCTCCAGGAAATAATCCACCATCTGACAGACCTGCTTCTCATCGATCTCTTCCCCGATCATCGGGAAACGCATACATCCGAAACCAAAATTCTTCTTGATCTTATCCATACTGTTCTCCTTTTTTAAGTAAATTTCACACAGCCGTTCAACGTCTTCACAGTTGCATCTCAACACTTCCACAGTTTCTCAGACCGATCCGACAGCCATCTTTTATCGTCTGGCAGCATCCGCTCTCTCATGCTAAGTAACATTTTGTAACTTATTTTGATGTTAGCATACGCCCTCTCCCTTGTCAAGTGGATGGAAATCAATTATAATAATGATAACATAATATCC
>CAVIYT010000142.1:0-6819 GCA_963646925.1 Paludibacteraceae bacterium | reverse complement strand
AGACAGGGCTGATGCCGCAATTTGCCTGTATTTTTTCGCGCGGCTTTGACATGAAACGCGAGAGTGCGTTGTCGTGTCGGCAATAACTATTTCTACAATATTTAAATGGAGGTACCACTCATGGCTCGTATTTCAGGTGTTGATTTACCAAGGGAAAAACGTGTCGAAATCGGCTTAACTTATATCTACGGTATCGGTAGAGCAAGTGCAGACCGTATTCTTGCTGCGGCTGGTGTAAATCCTGACACTCGTGTAAAGGATTTAACCGATGACGAAGTAAAGAACATTGCAGCAGTAATCGCTGAGACTCAGACAGTTGAAGGTGACTTACGTCGTGAGATCGCTTTAAACATCAAGAGACTTCAGGAGATCGGATGCTACAGAGGTATTCGTCACAGAAAGAGTCTTCCTTGCCGTGGTCAGAAGACCAAGACAAACGCAAGAACATGCAAGGGTCCGAGAAAGACTGTTGCAAACAAGAAGAAATAGGCATTGAACACTTAATGAGTCTTTGACGAATTTAGTGTGAAAGCCGTTCTGGGAGCGCAAGCGAACAGAACATCATTATAGAAGTAACAAATGTTATGAATCACGTTGCATGTTTTAAAGACAGGAAACAGGGTTCAGTAAATGAGAAAGTAGGTTAGTTTAAAATGGCTAAAAAAGTGTCCACTGCTAAAAAAGTGACAAAAAAGCGTGTAAAGAAAAACGTTGAACGCGGACAGGCGCACATCCAGTCATCTTTTAACAACACAATCGTGACATTAACAGATGCACAGGGTAATGCCTTATCTTGGGCAAGTGCAGGCGGTCTGGGATTTAGAGGTTCAAGGAAATCTACTCCATATGCAGCACAGATGGCTGCAGAAACTGCAACTAAGGCAGCTCTTGTACATGGTTTAAAATCCGTAGACGTTATGGTTAAAGGACCGGGATCTGGCCGTGAGGCTGCTATCCGTGCCCTTCAGGCATGTGGTCTTGAAGTAACAAGCATTAAGGACGTAACACCGGTTCCGCACAACGGATGCCGTCCGCCAAAGCGTAGAAGAGTCTAATTAGGAGGAAGTAAAATGGCAGTTGATAGAGTTCCTGTTCTTAAAAGATGCAGATCCCTTGACCTTGATCCCATTTATTTAGGAATAGATAAAAAATCCAACAGAGAATCTAAAAGAGCAAACAAGAAGATCAGCGAGTATGGTCTTCAGTTAAGAGAAAAACAGAAAGCTAAGTTCATCTATGGCGTTCTGGAGAAGCCGTTCCGTAACTACTACGATAAGGCTGAGCGTTTAAACGGACAGACAGGTGAAAACCTTATGATCCTTCTTGAGCGCAGACTTGACAACGTTATCTTCCGTCTTGGTTTCGCAAGAACAAGAAAGGAAGCTAGACAGATCGTTGACCACAAGCACGTTCTTGTAAACGGTAAGTGTGTAAACATCCCGTCCTACCTTGTAAAGGCTGGCGATGTTGTTGAGATCAGAGAAAAGAACAAAGGCGACAATCACTACAAGCTGGTTCTCGAGACCACAGCTGGCCGTCTTGTTCCGGCATGGTTAGAGTCTGACCAGGAGAACTTAAAGGGCGAGATCAAAACTCTTCCGACAAGAGAAGAGATCGACGTTCCTGTAAACGAGATGCTCATCGTCGAGTTATACTCCAAATAATTCACCGGAGCGATTTTTACAAAGTATCTGGCCTTTTTCCGGCCGGATGCTTTGTGTTCTAAAAGAACGCTTCGTGGCATTTGTCAAAGCATACCCAAAAGGAGGGGCTTTTTGTGTTCGATTTTGAGAAACCAAACATTGAGATTGCTGAGATTTCCGAAGATAAAAGATACGGAAAGTTTGTCGTAGAACCGCTTGAGAGGGGTTACGGCACAACTCTGGGAAATTCCCTGAGAAGAATCATGCTTTCTTCTTTACCGGGTTCTGCTGTCAGCCAGGTGAAAATTGATGGTGTACTTCATGAGTTCAGTTCCATCGCCGGTGTTAAGGAAGATGTAACTGAGATCATCATGAACATTAAGAGCTTAGCAATTAAGAACAACAGTGATACAAACGAGCCGAAGACTGCATACATCGAGTTCGAGGGCGAAGGTGTGATCCACGCATCTGACATTCAGACAGACGCTGACATCGAGATCCTTAACCCGGACCAGGTTATCGCAACATTAAGCGGCGGTGCAGACAGCAAGTTCTACATGGAACTTACGATCACCAACGGCCGTGGCTACGTTAGCGCTGATAAGAACAAGAGCGACGATCTTCCGATCGGAGTTCTCGCTGTAGATTCCATTTACACACCGGTTGAGCGTGTCAACATGTCCGTTGAGAACACTCGTGTTGGTCAGCAGACAGACTACGATAAGCTCACATTAGAGATCTACACAAACGGAACACTTGATCCGGACGAGGCAGTCAGCCTTGCTGCTAAAGTTTTAAGCGAGCATCTGAATCTCTTCATCGACCTCTCTGAGAATGCAAAGACTGCAGAGGTTATGGTTGAAAAGGAGAACAACGAGAAAGAAAAAGTTCTTGAGATGAACATTGACGAGCTGGAGTTATCCGTTCGTTCCTACAACTGTCTCAAGAGAGCAGGTATCAATACCGTTGAAGAGCTTTGCAGCCGCACTTCCGAGGATATGATGAAGGTTAGAAACCTTGGTCGTAAGTCCCTCGAGGAAGTACTTGCAAAGTTAAAAGAACTGGGCTTACAGCTCAATTCCAGCGACGAACAGTAATTAAACGATTAGTTGTGATACATTCACCCGGAAGGTAAGTCCGAAGAGCGCAGAAGGGCGTAGAGCGACTCATTATGGAGAAAAAGGCGGCAGTCCAGTAAGTCCAAAGATGCGTGGGCGGCTGTTCCACAAATGGAGGAAATTAAATCATGGCAGGTTATAGAAAACTCGGAAGAACTTCCAGTCAGAGAAAAGCATTACTTAGAATCCAGGCTACAAACCTTTTATATCATGGAAAGATCGTTACAACTGAGGCTAGAGCTAAAGAAGTAAGAAAGATCGTTGAGAGCCTGATCGCTCTTGCAGTAAAAGAGAAAGATAACTTCGAGACTGTTAAAGTTACAGCTAAGGTTGCCCGCAAGGACGCTGACGGCAAGAGAGTAAAAGAAGTTGTTGACGGTAAGAAAGTTACTGTATACGACGAAGTTGAGAAGGAAATCAAGAAGGACATGCCGTCCAGACTTCATGCAAGAAGACAGATGGTAAAAGCTCTTTATGACGTAACAGAAGTTCCGACAGCAGCTGCTGGTAAGAAGAAAAACACAAAGAAGATCGATCTTACAAACAAGCTGTTCAACGAGATCGCTCCGAAGTACGCTTCCCGTAACGGTGGTTACACAAGAATCATCAAGATTGGTCAGCGTAAGGGCGACGGCGCTATGGCAGTTCTGATCGAGCTCGTTTAATTCTAATTTAATACGAAATCGGTGAAGACCAGTAGAATGCGTTTTGTGCGTGTTCTGCCGGTCTTCTTGCTTTTGCGGGGATCTGGATTGAGGCAGTAACGGTACAAAAAGGCCACAGACATTTTGGGCTGATGTCTGTGGTCTCTATTATTTTCTGTATTTAGTTTATTCCAAGCTGCTGCTGGAACTGCTCAAAGAACTCGTTGAAGGCGGCGGCGTTTGCCGGATCTTTCATTAAGTTTGTGATGGTCAGCACATAGAAGAACTCACCGATGCCGAGAAGGACAGCGATGACGCCGAGAATGATTCCGGCTACGGCTGTGCCGCGGAAAGGCTGGTCTTTCTTGGAGATAATCGCGAAGCAGACCGCGCCGACGCCGCAGATAATAGCGACCGGGAAGGCGAAACAGCAGAGTGTTAAGAGAGCGAAGATTCCGCTGATCAGGGAGATCGTCGCGAAGGAATTCTTCTCGCGTCTCGGGCGCTGCGGCTGGTTCTGCCAGTAAGGCGGCTGACCGTTATTGTACGGATTCTGCCAGTATGGTGGTTGCCCGTTCTGAGGCGGGATCTGCCCGTTGTTCTGCTGATTCTGCCAGTACGGATTCTGTTCGTTCTGAGGCGGGACCTGTCCGCCGTTCTGTGGATTCTGCCAGTATGGGTTTTGTCCATTCTGAGGCGGAATCTGTCCGCCGTTCTGTGGATTCTGCCAGTATGGGGCATGTCCATTCTGAGGTGGGACCTGTCCGCCGTTCTGCTGGTTCTGCCAGTACGGATCCTGTCCATTCTGGGGTGGAGTCTGCGAACCTGTCTGGGCTGGATCTGGATCCTGCGGGACCGGAGCGGCACCCTGTGTGTTCGGCTCTGAAGCCGGGGATTCCTGGTTTGTATTTCTATATTCAGATGAATTCTGATCTTCGTAATCTGCCATGAAAATTCCTCCTGATGTACTTCTGCGGGGATGCCGCATGAAATATTTGCGAAACTGTTCCCTGGTAACAAGGGCAAATCAGCCCCTGAATGTGAAAAACAATACGGAACAGTTACCGTATAGTTTAACATGAAACGCCGTCCGTGTCCACATTTAAGTTGCATAAGAGAATGGATTGAATTATAATGGAGAATGACATCTCCGTCGGCTTTTGGCCTTTCGGGGAAGAACTAGAAGGAGAAAGAACATGGACATTTTAGGCGTACTGACAGCGGAATTGGGAGTGAAACGGAGCCAGGTCGAGGCGGCTGTAAAGCTCATTGATGAAGGAAATACGATTCCGTTTATTGCCAGATACCGGAAAGAAGTAACCGGTTCCTTAAACGATGAAGTATTAAGAAACCTGGATGAACGATTAAAATATCTGCGCGGACTGGAAGACCGCAAGACCCAGGTCCTTGCGTCGATCGAAGATCAGGGAAAACTTACGGCTGACTTAAAGAAGAAGATTGAGGAAGCCGAGACCATGGTGGCGGTTGAGGACTTATACCTGCCGTTCCGCCCGAAGAGAAAGACGAGAGCCAGCATGGCGAAGGAGAGAGGTCTTGAGCCGCTTGCCGATACGATCATGCTGCAGATGACAAAAGAGCCCATCGAGACACTGGCTGCCCAGTATGTCTCTGAGGAAAAAGGCGTTGCGAACGTGAAAGCGGCGCTCGACGGAGCAAAGGATATCCTCGCGGAGCGGATCTCCGAGGTGGCGAAATACCGCGCCTACATCCGCAACGTGACGAAAGAGGAAGGTTCCATCGTTTCCGAGGCGAAAAATGAGAAGACAGAGTCCGTTTATGAGATGTACTATCATCACGAGGAACTCGTGAGAAAGTGCGCGGGACACAGAATTCTCGCTTTAAACCGCGGTGAGAAGGAGAAAATCCTGACTGTAAAGATCGCGGCTCCGGAGGAGAAGATCTTACGCTACTTAAATAAGATGGTGATCACAAGAGAGAATCCGGTGACAACTCCGGTCTTACAGGAAGTGATCGCGGACAGCTACAATCGTCTGATCGCCCCGGCGATCGAGCGTGAGGTGAGAAATCTCATGACCGAGAAGGCGGAGGACGGCGCGATCAAGATCTTCGGCAAGAACTTAGAGCAGCTTCTCATGCAGCCTCCGATCGCAGGCCGCGTGGTATTAGGCTGGGATCCGGCCTTCCGTACCGGCTGTAAACTGGCAGTCGTTGACGCTACCGGAAAGGTCTTAGATACCGTAGTGATCTACCCGACCGCGCCGCAGAATAAGGTGGAGGACGCAAAGAAGACCTTAAAGAAACTCATCGAGAAGTACAATATCTCTCTGATCTCTGTCGGAAACGGAACTGCTTCCAGAGAGTCTGAGCAGATCATCGCGGAGTTTATCAAGGAGATCCCGGAACACGTCCAGTATGTGATCGTAAACGAGGCGGGAGCTTCCGTATATTCCGCCAGCAAGCTCGCCACAGAGGAGTTCCCGAAATTCGACGTGGGACAGAGAAGTGCCGTCTCCATCGCGAGACGTCTCCAGGACCCGCTTGCGGAGCTTGTAAAGATCGATCCGAAATCCATCGGTGTCGGCCAGTATCAGCATGATATGAACCAGAAACACCTGAGCGAGGCACTTGGAAATGTGGTTGAAGATTGCGTAAACAAGGTCGGCGTTGACTTAAATACAGCGTCCGCGTCCCTCTTAGAGTATATTTCCGGTATTTCCAAGGTGATCGCGAAGAACATCGTTGCGTACCGTGAGGAGAACGGCGCGTTCACGAACCGCCGCCAGCTCTTAAAGGTCGCAAAGCTCGGCCCGAAGGCATTTGAGCAGTGCGCAGGCTTTATGAGAATTGCCGGCGGGGATAACCCGCTTGACGGAACCTCCGTACATCCGGAGTCCTACAAGGCAGCGCTGGAATTATTAAAGCGCGCAAAGGTAGAACCGGAGGAGATTGCGAAGGGCGGCGCAGCCGGAATCAGCAAAAAGATCACGGACTACAAGAAGCTTTCCGAGGAGCTTGAAGTCGGCGAGGAGACCTTAAAGGATATCGTAAAAGAGTTGGAAAAACCGGCGAGAGATCCGCGTGAGGAGATGCAGAAGCCGATCTTAAGAACCGACGTCCTCGATATGAAGGACTTAAAGCCGGGAATGATCTTAAAGGGAACCGTCAGAAACGTTATCGATTTCGGCGCGTTCGTGGACATCGGCGTCCACCAGGATGGTCTCGTACACATCTCCCAGCTTTCCAAGAAGTACATCAAGCATCCGCTTGAGGCTGTCAGCGTTGGGGACATCGTTGAGGTGAAGGTTCTTGGAGTTGATATGGCGAAGAAGAGAATTTCGCTGTCCATGATTTTAGAGAACGAATAAATTGAAATTACCGAGTAACTGTTCAGTAGGTCTGCGCACTTGCTGCGCTGACCGTAAGAAAGTATAG
>CAVIYT010000141.1:0-4022 GCA_963646925.1 Paludibacteraceae bacterium | reverse complement strand
GGCGTCGTCAAGGCTTGTGGTCTCGCGGTATTCGATATGTTTCGCGTCCAGGACACTCTCCTTGATGTAGTCTGGAACCTTTAACTCCGGCGGGGAGATCAGGATAAAGCGGACGCCCTCATAGCGGGACAGCGCATTGATCAGGGAGTGAACGGTACGGCCAAATTTAAGGTCTCCGCAGAGTCCGACTGTCATATTGGAGAGTCTGCCCTTTAAGGAACGGATCGTGTATAAATCAGTTAATGTCTGTGTGGGATGCTGGTGACCGCCATCTCCGGCGTTAATAACAGGAATAGAAGATTTGGTGGAGGCTACATAAGCTGCGCCTTCTTTTGGATGTCTCATCGCGCAGATATCTGCGTAACAGGAAATAACACGAATTGTATCGGAAACACTTTCGCCCTTGGCTGCGGAACTGGAATCAGCGGAGGAAAATCCGAGAACGGAACCTCCAAGATTTAACATGGCAGATTCGAAACTTAAACGGGTTCTTGTGCTTGGCTCATAGAAGAGAGTAGCTAATTTCTTTCCGTCGCATACATGCGCGTATCGGGATCGGTCTTTCTCAATGTCGGCGGCAAGGTCTAAAAGACCTTCCGTCTCCTCAAGAGAAAAGTCAAGAGGATTTAACATGTGTCTCATGATGTTTATAATCTCCTTTCAGGCTTCGAGGCGGTCGGCGTAATGCTTGACCGTGACTAGGCATTTTCACTATTATAGCGAATCTGAAACAGAATTTCCACTATTTTTTTAAAGAAAATTGTGTTAAAATATAAGACAGTTAACGCGAAAAACGAAAGAAAAATAAGTAGATATATTCCGCAGACTGAGCTGCCTTAACGGGCGGGAATTGGAAGATACCGTGAAAGCAGAATTTGCGGCAGATCCGAAAATGAGAAAAAAGATCAGAAAAATGCGGAAGTCGCTGTGGAGGAATTATGAGAAAAACAATGGAGCAGATCGTCCTGGAAGGACAGGTCGCAAAATGCCGCTCCTTAGAGGAACTTTATGTGTTATGGGAACTGATGCAGCAGATGGAGGAAGACCCCTTTGGGAGTACATGTTATCCGGAGCTGGATCAGAGAAACTTTCATATTGATGGAATCGCGGACCCGGAACATTATGATGGGACGCTCTACATATTAAAAGAAACAAACATGAGAAAAATGATCCAGAAAGGCGAGACCATGCCGGTGATCTCCGACATCCGCACCGATTTCCTGACCGGGAAAAGCCCGTCCGGACGGGTGGAATACCTGGATTATCTTACGAGTATGCAGAAGATCCTCTGGGAGGAAAAGCATCCAGGCGAGGAGTGTAAGCTTCCTGGAAAAAAGCTCAGGGCGAAGGCGGCAGTCCTATACATCAACAAGCGCGGCGGAAAAGGCGCTGCCGACGAGGTCAGCATGGACTACGGTCAGTATTATATCGAATTTATCAAGAAACAGATCCGTCTCTTAAACCCGAAGATCGTGGTCTGCTGCGGCGAAGATATTTTCCGGCTGATCGTCATGGAGGTATTCCAGAATAAAAAGCAGAAAAAGAACCGTGAGATCTATATGAAATGGAAAGACCTGGTCCAGGGTGATCTCTTCTTTGCAGACAGTGAATACCGGCCGGTAAAAAAGGCAAAGGAAAACGAGGCGACAGTTCGTGTCGTGCGGATATGGAATCCGTCTTACAGGGTAAAAAACGGACGGTATGTGTCACTGGAAGAGTATCTGAAAGAGTTTAGGAGAAGGCTTTCGGATAGTCACAACGAACTTCCAGCCGCAGATTCAGAAGATCAGCAGGAAACGTAAGAAATTGTAAGAATAATTAAGTAATTTTATATAGCCAGAACATGAAGTGGACAGTATACTTGAGGTATAAAAAGATAAACGGCGGAAGAAAGAATTCCGCTGGAAAGGGGGGGATGGACGGATGCAGCGGAAAAAGAGTGCGGTGATCCGGGTGAAAGACCTGTACAAGGTATACCGCATGGGCGAGGAGAACGTTTACGCGTTGAACGGTGTGAGCTTTGAGATCCACCGGGGCGAGTTCTGCGCGATCACCGGACCGTCCGGTTCCGGAAAATCGACGCTTTTAAATATGTTAGCGGGTCTGGAACACCCGACAAAGGGCGAGATCGTGATCGCCGGAAAACATATTGAAAAATTAAACGAGAAACAGCTCGTGACATTCCGCAGAGAGCGTGTGGGATTTATCTTCCAGTCCTACAACCTGATCGGGACGATGGATGCGGTGGAAAATGTGGCGCTGCCGTTATCGTTCCGGGGAATGCCGAGAGCGGCCAGACTGAATCGGGCGAAACAGTACTTAAAGCTTGTAGGTCTGGAAAAATTTATGACTCACATGCCGAACCAGATGTCCGGCGGGCAGCAGCAGCGAGTCGGAATCGCGAGAGCCCTGGCGGTGAACCCGCAGATCATCTTCGCGGACGAGCCGACGGGAAACCTGGACTCGAAAACGACGATGGAGGTTCTGAAGCTCATGCAGAAGGTTGTGAGGGAGCAGAAGCAGACCCTTGTGATGGTCACCCACGACAATAATCTGGCGACCTACGCGGACCGGATTTTTAAGATCATCGATGGAAAGATCGTGAGTATTGAGGAGAACCACCATGAGGTGGATCTTGTACGGTTGGAAGAAACAATGCAGGCGGCGGCCGAGTCGCAGTCGGAGGGAGAGTCCCGGAATCCGGCAGAAAAAGAACAAAAAGGAACAGCCGAAAAGAAAGAGGAACGCTTTACAGAGGGAAAAATGGAATAATAGTCAACAGAAATTTACAATAAACGCAAAAACATTAAAAATACACACAAATAACTAAAAGCAGAACAGCCAGGAGGAGAAGTATGAAAATAAAAGGATTACGCTGGGTCGCATCATTCCTTTCCGCATGCATGTTGATCGGCGTGGCACCCGCGACAGCGTTCGCGGCGAAAGAGACGACAGAAGCGGCAGAGACGATCCCGCAGGTATACCGGATGGACGATGACAATGATACCGTGCGTCTCGTAATCGGCAAGACGCCGACCTTATATATCGGAAAAAACGGAACGGTCTCCGTGACACTCATGAATATGGAGGACAAGGACTGGATCGAGACGGAGATCTGGATCGCCTCCGAGGAGGATTTCCGGAACCATTACTCCGATGAGATCACAAAGACAGAGAACCGCGACAGTGAGGAGAGTAGCATCGTCCAGTCCATGAAGACGGTATACCCTTTTGAAGTCACAGACTCCTTGAACCGCCATTATAAAGTCGGTCATGTAAATAAGAAAGCAAAAAAGACTGTCAATTTGAATGTCAATGTGAAAAAAGGCCTGGAGGAGGGATATTATCCGATCCTGATCTACATCTCCAAGCGTGCCCAGGGCGAGGACGGGATGTCTTCCGAGTACGCGAAGACCGTGATGGCATGGATCGAGACAAAGAAGACCACGGGAACCAGCGAGACGGATGAGGATACCTCTGAGCCGGTAGCATTTGCGCTGGGAGAAAATCAGCCTACCCCGTCCGCAAACTATTCCGAGGTTATGAACTTCGATGTGAACGTGAGAAACACAGGATATAAGACCGCCTATGACGTCCGCATTGATATGGAGCTCTCTGAGGATATCACAAAATTTCCGTTTGAGATCAATGACGGAAATTATAACCGCCAGATGGGAAATATGAACCCGGATCAGACGGTGGCGGTTCCGTTCAGTATGGCAGTGCGCGAAAAGGCAAAATCCGGCTATTACCCAATCAAATTTAAGATCAGATACCGGGAAAATGAGAACGGAAACTTCGCGGCACCGATCGAGGATACTTTCTATGTCCGTGTTTATGGGAAAGATGAGGATGATTCTCTTGATTCCGATGCCGGAGAAAATGAGAGAACAAAGGCCCGCATCATTGTAGACAGCTTTGAGACAAATCCGTCAGATATCTACGCCGGACAGGACTTTATATTGAAGGTTCGTATGAAAAACGCGTCCAGCAATATCACAGCGAGCAATATCCTATTCACG
>CAVIYT010000140.1:0-14858 GCA_963646925.1 Paludibacteraceae bacterium | reverse complement strand
GTCGTAAGCATTCTGCCCGGCATTGATCTCCGTTTTTTCATCATGCAGATGTTCGAAGGCTCCCGTCTCCGGATCATACCCGAACACATGAATTCCCTTCACTGTCCCTTTTTTCATCGCAAAGCTTCCAACTACCGCATATGTTTTTTTACTCATGACGCTCTCCTCCCGCTTTCCTGATATCTTCCAATACTGGAACCGCAAGCACTGTCAGTCTCGTATTGTGATATGGACACTTTAACGGATCTGCCGGATCCACAATTGGAACCATCGTTCCATCCTGCTTCACCTTCCAGTTCCACTCGTCTTCCATATTCATAATATACTTCCGAATAAAATTCCAGATATTTTCTGCTTTTTCCAAATATTCCTGTTTTTTTAACAGGCGGTATCCGTAAAGCAGCGCGATCACGGATTCCGACTCCTCCCACCAGAGCTTATCCGTACTCATTGTGCCGTCTGTATTCTTTCTGTCGTAAACTCCGCCGTATGTCTCATCAAATCCGTCTCTGCAGATATTGTCTAACATTTTTTCCACTGCCTGTTTTACAGAAGTATTCAGATTCTGGTCATTCAGGGCTGCGGCAGCCTCGCACAGCATCCAGCTACACTCCGCCTCGTCCCCATACCGGTCTGAGAGGTCACTTAACGGTGTCCACTGCAGAGAAAGTTCCTGATACAGTGCCCCGTTCTCTCTCAAAAACCTTCCGGTCAGGATCCCGGCAAGCCGTCTTACCGCCTGTTCCAGTTCAGGATCCTTCCAGACCTTATAAAGTACGGTATAGGACTCGATCAGGTGGAGAAATGTATCCACAACAAATTTTCCCTTTAATTCCGGGCGGTCATTCCAATCCTCAAACGGATCCCAGTTCTCACCGCATAACGGCAGATATCCTTCCAGGTCATCGCTCCAGGCCGAGTCTTCGATCCGCTTAAATATATCTTCCGCAAATTCCAGGCTGATCCTGTTTCCCGATACTTTGTAATACTGGGCGCAGGCGTAGACCGAATAGGACTGGGTATAGATCACTTTGTCCCTGCAGAGCGGTTCCCCGTCCCTATCCAGCATCTCATATACTCCGCCGTTTTTCTGATCCCTGTAGTGCTCATAGAGATCCGCGAATGCCAGATCCGCAAGTTCCTTCCACTCATCTTTCTTTACAAGCTCATATGCCGCGGAATACGCCCACAGGATCCGCGCCATCAGGACCGCGGATCTTCTTCCGTCCCTGAGCGGTTTGTTGTCACATCCCAGGGTCCGGAATATCTTTCTTTCCAGGTCATAGGACCGGTCCTCCCAGATATGAAGCACCCGGTCCATCTCATTCTTCAGCTGTCCGATCATCTGTCATTCCCCTTTCCTAGAAATTCCTGTATTTCCGGATACATGTCGGGCGGACAGTCGTCGCGGAAATACCTGTAGGTTCCAGAAGTCCCCGCTCCCAGTCCATGCGAAGCACTGTGATCGAGTCGGAATCCTGGTTTGCGGCCACAAGATAATCGTCAAACAATGTAAAATCTCTCGGGGTTTTTCCTCCCGTCTTTGTGATATGGGAAAGTTCCAGGGTTCCATCCGGCCGGATCCGGTACACCGCGATGCTGTCATGTCCGCGGTTGCTGGCAAAGAGGTAATTTCCCTGCATCTTGACCGCCGCCGCTGTACTCTCCCCGGCGAAATCTTCCGGCAGCGTGGAGATCCGCTGTTTTAAAATATATTCTCCATCCGTTTTTTCAAACACCGCGATCTCGTTTCCAAGTTCACATACTACATATAAGATTTCCGGTATGGTCCGGTGAAACTCGATATGGCGCGGACCGGAACCTTCCGGCAGCCGCAGACGGCGTCCCGTATCTTCCAGGCAGGCTCCGCTGCTGTTTACACGGTAAATAAAGATCTCATCCATCCCGAGATCCACCGTGTAAGCAAACCCTTCCTGTTCCTTCGTGTAATGGATATGGGCGGATGACTGTCTCACCGGGTGAACGCTCTTTCCCTCATGAACGATCAGCTGGGAGAGGGATTCCAGATCCCCGTCTTCTTTTAATCGGAATACCGCAAGGGAACCGCTGGTATAATTGTCCGCAAACAGAAGCTTTTCGGTATGATCAAGTGTCACATGGCAGGGATCTGCCCCCTTTGTTGAGAGGGTGCTTAATGGTTCCAGGCCTTTTTCTGTGACGCCAAGCGCATGGATCTTTCCCTCCGGGACTTCCTCCTGGACCGCGTAGAGCACCGTCTTATCTTTGTTAAAGCCGAGATAAGACGGATTTTTGATCTCACAGTACGCGTCCAGTTTTTCGAGTTGTCCATTTTCCGGGTCCAGAAGGAATTTTACAATTCCTTCCTCCCCTTTCTCTCCATAGGAACCGCTGAAAAATTCGTATTTCATCCTAATGTTCCTCCATCGTCGGACGTCCCCATCCACCGGAAGAGGCCACGCCCTGGCCCGCAAATCCCTCCGGCATTCCAGGGAGGATCAGACCGCCGTCCACACGCAGGGTGACACCTGTGATATAGGACGCCTTGTCGGATGCCAGGAAGCACACCGCATTGGCGATATCTTCCGGAGTACCGGCTCTGGAAAGCGGGATCAACGTTCCAAGCTCATCCCAGAAATCGGAAGTGATCTCCTTCGTCTTGTCCTCGTACTCTTTTCTCCAGAAGTAATCGCTGGCATCCCCGGTCTTCTGGGCTGCCATCTCCTGTTTTGTGCGGACTCTCGTCGCTCCCGGCGCCACATTGTTGATCCGGATCCCATAACCGGATACGTCCAGCGCGAATGCCTTAATCGCATGGTTCAGACCTGCTTTCAGACCGCAGTAGATGCCGCATTCCGGGTATGCCCGCTCACCTCTTGAGGAGGTGATATTGATGATATTTCCCTTGATCTTATGGTCGATCATATAGCGGGACGCGTCGCGCATCAGAAGCACGAAGGTGCGGAAATCGAGATTTAAAAGGTGATCCAGCTTCTCCTCCGTAATGTTCTGGATACTCTCACAGATCGTGAGACCGGCATTGTTTACCAGGAGATCCAGTCCGCCTAAAAGTTCCACCGCTTTTCCAAAGACTTCATGTGCCACACCAAGAACTTCCAGGGATGCCTGAAGGCAGAAGCACTCCCTGTGATAAGTCTCCTTCACTTCCTTCACAACGGCATCCGCCGCCTCTTTCTTGGAGGCATATGTAAATACGATATCATATCCTTCCGCCGCAAGTCCAAATACGATCCCTTTTCCGATTCCGCGGCTTCCGCCGGTCACAAATGCTTTTTTTTCCATTGCTTTTTCCTCCTTGCGCTCTTTTAATCAACCAGTCTTCTCGCCCGTTTCCAGGCTCCGCTGAAATAATACGTTGTATGTACCATGATCGGGCCGATCCTTGCAAAGGAATTTCCCATAAAGAATCCGATGACGCCCATGTCAAAATATACTCCGAACAGGTATGCCAGGATCAGACGGAACACGACTCCGTCCAGAAAGCCTGCCAGAAAGGAAAGTTTCGCGTTTCCTGTTCCCGTCGTGATCTCATCAAATGATCCCACGATCGCTGAGAGGAAATATCCGACAGATGCGACCCGCATGACACCTGGTGCATATACCATGACCTCCGGGTCATTCGTAAACAATTCAAAAATAACTTTTGGGATCAGATTCGATGTCACGGACAATATCAGCGCTACTGTCAATGTGATCCTTAAGGATACCAAAAGGGTCTCCTTCGCCCGGTCATATTTTCCGGCTCCCACGTTCTGTCCCACAATGGTTCCGCCGGCGTTTTTGATGCTCTGAGTCACAAGACTCGTGAGTGTTATGATCTTCTCCACGATTCCATACGCTGCTGCCGCCGCGATCCCCAGTCCGTTGACAGACCTGATAATGATCAGCTGGGTTCCCTGGATCAGAATACTCTGGAACGCAGTGGGAACTCCGATCGCCAGCATCGTCCGGAGTTTGTCAGAACAAATCTGAAAACTCTCTCTTTTAAAATCGAAGTCAAACTGTTCTCTCTTTCTGTACAGATACTGTACCGCAAATACAAACGCCATTCCCTGTCCGATCACAGTGGCCAGTGCCGTTCCCATCGCTCCAAGGCGGAACGCTAGGACAAATACAAGGTCCAGAACAAGATTTGCTGACGCGGCGATCCCGATAAATAAAAGAGGCCGCCTGGAATCGCCCATCCCGCGAAGCACAGAACTCACCGCGTTATAGCCGAAAACAAGCGGCATTCCGATACTTGTTATTTTGAAATAGGAAACAGCAGAAACGTAGGATTCCTGCGGTACTCCCAAAAGACGCAGGATCTTTTCAGACAGCAGAAAACAGATGATTCCGAGTATAACAGACAGTACAAGAAGAAATGAAAACATGGTACCGATCGTCTCATTCAGATCTTCCTTCGGTTTTTTCGCTCCGATCTGCTGCGAGATAAAGATCTGACCTCCGGCAGAAAGTCCGATGCTCACATTCGTGCACATCGACAAGAGCTTTCCGCCGAGGGTCACAGCCACAATACCGACACTTCCCACAAATTTTCCGATGATGACCATATCCACCATGTTGTAGAGGTCCGTCAGAAGATTTGCCAGCAGAAACGGGGTCATGAAGGAGATCAGCAGCGAGGATATCTTTCCCTCTGTAAAATCATTTCCAATCTTTGCAGAGGCTGTTCTCGTTTTTTCCACGCGTTCCTTCCCCTTTTCTAATCCGTGAGTCCGTAACTTCTGCACACATATTCGTGGATCAGTTCGTCGAGGCGGGATTCCAGTCCTTTGTGGGCCACCGGCTTCGCGTTCAGATCAAGCCAGCCGTAATCCTCCGCCGCGGACGGCCATTCTGGAAGTCCTTCCCCGTTCGGATCTCCTGTGCGGATGAAGTTTGCCCAGTAATCGCAGGCAGTCTCACCAAGATGGTAATCTTCTTCTCTCCACGGGCGGTGCGGCGGGATTCCAGGTCTTAAGGAATTAAAGGTAAACCAGGTATCGCTTCCGTGAAACGCCAGGAGTTTCTCCGGATCCATGAAGGTTCCGATATATTTTTCCTCGATCGGCAGGATCTGGGTGAACAGATATGTATAATATTTTGACTCCGGATGCATTTTTCCAAGGTGCATGGAGATGATCCGGTGCTTCATCAGCGTTCTTGCTCCGCTTCCCTTTCCAGGTCTTGTAAGGCCTAAGGATGCCAGCTGTCTTGAAACTTTCTCCGAATTTTCATCTGTCACCTTCACAAGGTTTTCGAAGTCATATTTCTCATAGAGATCCCCGAGAAGATCTTTAAAGTGCTCATAGAACGCCGCTGCCGTGTCGCAGTGCTTCGGTCCGCCGTATCCCGCGCCTCCGGCAACTTTATAATGTCCATAATAATACCGGTCAGACGGGGCCGCAAAGACATCCGCCTCGCCGCAGGTGGTACTGCTTAAGATGTCCACATTCCATGGAAGCTTCTCGAATGTCTCAAGAACGGTCTCATAAGGAACGAGATCGCCGTCACAGCACATATCTCCGATCACGTGGTCTCTCGGAAGATCGTCTGTGAGGATCTTTTCCGGCGGCAGGGCGCGCAGTTCTTCCAATGTCACATGTTCCGGGTCAAATCCGATATTTTTGATAAATTCGGATCCCTGCTGTTCCGCCACGTCCATGGTGGCATATTTCATATAGCAGCGGAACACACTCTGGGCGATGATCCTCTTTACTCTTCCCTTTGCCGCCGGGCAGGCCGCGATCGCCGCGGATTTCCAAGTTCCGCCGGACACACCGCCGACCGTGATATTGTCCGGGTCACCGCCGAATGCCTCAATGTTTTCTGTGATCCAGTCCAGTGCCTTTAACTGGTCCATGAGGCCGTAGTTTCCGCTCTTTCCTCCCTGCTCTTTTGAGAGCTGCGGAATCGAGAGATATCCGAACGGCCCGAGACGCTGGGCAACATTCACAACGATGATCCCGCGCTTCGCAAGCTCCGACGGATCATTGTTGATCTCGTGGTTATAGCCTGCTGTCAGTCCGCCGCCGTGATACCAGATCAGGACCGGATGCTTTTCCCCAGCCTTCTGGGCACCCGTGCAGAGGTTTAAGTAGAGGCAGTCCTCACTCATCTCCGGCATGCCTTCGTAGTAAGTCTCCACCATGCTGACATTCGTCGTCTGGATCCCCTTGTACTCCAGCTTCTGGTACGCCATCTTCGCGTAAGTGTCGCATTTTCTCACGCCTTCCCAGCTCTCCGGCTCCTCAGGCGCCTTCCATCTCCTGTCCCCCACCGGCGGTGCCGCATAGGGGATCCCGCGGAACTCCGTGATTCCCGCGTATTTTCCTTCCAGCTCTACACCGGATACCTTTCCATACTTTGTCTCTACAATTCCAATTGCCATAGATCTTCCTCCATCATCTTTCAGTTTTTCTTCCTTAATTAATGACCGTTACAGCTGATTGATCTCCTTGACTTTATGACAGCTCACGAAATGTCCCGGAAGCACTTCCTTTAACTCTACCGGTTTTCTGCACTCCTCTGTCGCGTACGGGCATCTGGAGTAAAAACGGCATCCCGGCTTTGGCTCGATCGGTGATGTGATCTCACCCTTGATGATAATGCGCTCTTTCCGGTTATGGATATCGGTGGACGGAATCGCGGAGAGAAGCGCCTTCGTGTACGGGTGCAGCGGATTCTTAAATAAACTCTTTGCTTCCGCAGTCTCCACCTGCTGTCCAAGATACATGACCGCGATGTCATCTGAAATATGGCGTACCACCGATAAATCATGGGTGATGAACATATAAGTCAGGTTATGTTCTTTCTTTAACTCCTGCAGAAGGTTTAAGACCTGGGCCTGAATAGAAACGTCCAGCGCTGATACCGGCTCATCGCAGACAATAAATTTCGGGTCGTAGGCCAGCGCCCGGGCGATTCCCACACGCTGTCTTCTTCCTCCGTCCAGCTCGTGCGGGTAGGAAAGGCGGAGTCTCTGGGCGATTCCCACAAAATTCATAAGTTCCGTTGTCTTCTGTCTCGCCTCGGTTCTGCTGTACTTCTTTGAGAGCAGAAGCGGCTCCATAATGATATCCTCGATGGTGTAGCGCGGATTTAAGGAAGAATACGGATCCTGGAAGATCATCTGCGCGTCCTCGCGGAATTTTTTAAGTTCCCTTTTCTTTAATACCGTGATATCTCTTCCGTCAAACTCTATATTTCCGGCAGTGCTCTCCTCCAGATGGATCAGAACACGTCCGAGCGTGGATTTTCCGCAGCCGGATTCTCCTACGACACCCAGTGTCTTTCCTTTTTCAATGCTGAATGACACGTCATCCACCGCATGGAGCAGTCCTTTCGGGGTCTTGAAATATTTCTTTAGATTTTTGACTTCAACCAGTTTTTCTGCCATTTACCGGTTCCCCCTTTCCATGTGGAGACACCGGCAAAAATGTCCGGGTGCGATCTCCTTCATCGGTACCTCTGTATTTTTACATTCTTCCGTGCAGTGTTTACATCTCGGGTGGAATTTACATCCCGACGGCAGATCCGCCGGGTTCGGTGTCATTCCCGGAACCGGATGAAGCATCTCCTCGTCTCCGTCCAAGGACGGGATCGCGCCGAAGAGTCCCACTGTGTACGGATGGCTCGGGTGGTCAAAAATATCCTCCAGAGAGCCCGCCTCCAGGATCTGTCCGGCATAGACGACTGCCACCTTATCGCACATCTCCGCCACAACTCCGAGATCATGGGTGATCAGGATGCAGGAAGTATCTTTTTCTTTATTTAACTTTCTCATCAGGTCAAGAACCTGCGCCTGGATCGTCACGTCCAGGGCCGTCGTCGGCTCATCTGCCAGGAGAAGGTCCGGATTGCAGGCCAGGGCCATGGCGATGACCACACGCTGTTTCATTCCGCCGGAAAACTGGTGCGGATATTCCCCGTAACGTCCCGCCGGAATGCCCACCATCTCAAGCATCTCCTCCGCTCTCTTCTTCGCCTCATGCTTTGACAGATGCTCGTGGAGTTCCACGACCTCCTCGATCTGGCGTCCGACGGTCATGACCGGATTCAGCGCCGTCATCGGGTCCTGGAAGATCATGGTAATCTGTTTTCCGCGGATCCCGTGCATCTCCTTCTCTGACATCTTCAGAATGTCATTTCCATTTAAGAGGATCTCCCCGCCTTTTACCACTGCCGGCGGAACCGGAAGGATCCCTAAGATCGCACGGGCGATGGTGGTCTTTCCCGCTCCGGTTTCTCCAACAAGCCCCAGGGTCTCTCCTTTTTTCATGGAAAAGGAGACATCATTGACCGCATAGACAGTTTCCTGCTTCGTTTCATAATGGATCGTGAGATTTCTCACTTCCAGAAAATTATTCTCACTCATATTCATGTCTCCTTATTTCTTCAGTTTCGGATCCATCGCGTCGCGCAGGCCGTCACCCACAAGGTTCAGGCAGAGCACAAGGATCAGGATGCAGATACCAGGGAAGATGCAGAGCCACGGCGCTTTACGGATAAAGTCACGTCCGCCGGAAAGCATTGCGCCCCACTCCGGAAGCGGTGCCTGGACACCAAGTCCTAAAAAGCTAAGTCCTGCCGCCGTCATGATCACACCGCCGATGTTCATGGTCGTCTGGACAAGGACCGGAGCGAACGCGTTCGGAATAATGTGGCGGACAATAATTCTGGAATCGTTGCAGCCGATGGACCGCGCCGCCTCCACGAACTCCGCTTTTCTGAGATTTAAGAAGGACGCGCGCATCAGACGGGCACTGGAAGCGATTCCTCCCACGCCCAGGGCAAAGATCGTATTGATGGTTCCGCTTCCGAAAGCCACGCAGAGGGCCATGTTTAAAAGCATTCCCGGAATAGACTGGATGATATCACAGAAACGCATCAGCGCCTCATCCACAGCTCCGCCGTAATATCCGGCAACCGCGCCTAAGAGCATTCCAAATACCAGAGATACCATGGTCGCCGCAAGTCCGAGACCTAACGAATATCTCGTTCCGTAGATCACACGGCTGAACACGTCACGTCCCAGGTTGTCGGTTCCAAACAGATGTTTTCCGCCCGGCGCCAGGAACGATTTGTCACACATTTCCGCGTAATCATAAGGAGCGATGACCGGTGCCAGGATCGCGATCAGGACGAACAGCGCTACAATGATCGTACAGATGATCGTCGCCTTGCTGTACGCCATTCGCTTTAAGATCTCGA
Source organism: Paludibacteraceae bacterium (assembly GCA_963646925.1). GTDB lineage: Bacteria > Bacillota > Clostridia > Lachnospirales > Lachnospiraceae > Pilosibacter. The sequence goes on along the minus strand of CAVIYT010000140.1, from coordinate 5,663 downwards.
TCACCTGACTTTTTTTCTTCGGAGTTTCTTCCATATCGACAGATGATAAAATTGCCTCATTCATATCTATTTCCTCCGTTTCACATTTCCAGCGTACTGGGCTTTGATTCTCGGGTCAACAAAGGCCTGGATCAGGTCTGTCAGGAGCATGATCACGCTGAACGCGATGGAGAGGAGAATGACTCCGCCCATGACCGCGTAATAGTCACGCTGGGTAATGCCTTTTGTCAGATAGAATCCGACGCCCGGGATCGTAAAGATCTGTTCTACGATCAGTCCGCCGCCGAGCATGGTACCGAAGTTCATTCCCGCGACGGTGATGATCGGGATCAGCGCGTTGGGAAGCGCATGGTGAAGAATGATGTCTTTCTCCGAAAGTCCCTTTGACTTCGCGGTCACGATATAGTCAGAATGGATGACCTCCAGCATGCTGGATCTTGTCTGTCTCGCAAGTGTCGCCACACCGCCGAGGCAGACGGAAATGATCGGCATGATCCAGTACTGGATCCCTCCCACGCCGTAAGCCGGGAGAATTTTTAATTTCATGGAGAATAAAAGGATCATCATCAGTGCCAGCCAGAAGTGCGGGATCGATACGCCCAGCATGGAGATCACCACGGCGATGCGGTCACCGGCTTTGTTTTGATGCAGTGCCGAATAGATTCCCAATGGAATTCCCACGACGATCGCCAGAACGATACTGATGAGGGCTAACAGAACGGAATACGGAAAACGCTCCGCCATATCCGCGGAAATGGATGTCTTGTTTACCATGGCAGTTCCAAGGTCATGTTTGATAAATACCTGGTACATATACCGGCCGAGCTGGACGATATACGGGTCATTGAGGCCCATGCTCTCGCGGATCGCGTTCAGCTCTTCTTCCGTCGCTGTCTGTCCGGCAACTACCTGGGCTGCGTCTCCGGGAGTGAAATGAATGATCGTAAATACCAGCACCGTCACGCAGAGAATTACCGGTATCATGAGCAAAATTCGTTTTAAAATATATTTCCACATAGCCTGTCCTCCTGTCTTCTTCGAGACGGCTGCTCTTTTTCAGAAAGGGGAGCAGTTGCCCGCTCCCCTTTGTCTTAAGTTTCCCTTACTCGAAATGGCTCCAGTTCTCCGGGAACTCGCAGGCACCGATCAGAAGTTCGCCCTTGATCGCGCCTCTTGCGGAATCCGGGATCACGATTCCTTCTTCATGGGCAACGGTATATGCGTTTGCGTACCACTGATAAAGGAGGCAGTTGTCATATGCGTATTTGTAGAATTCATCGTAGTCTTCCTGCTTCCAGTCTGTGCTCATGCAGCGGTCGACGATCTCCTGGAGAGTCGGATCGGATGCGCCCATCATGTTGCAGCCATCCTGGTACTGGTTCTGGTCTACATATGTTGCAAGTGTCTGCATCAGGTACGCGCCCTTCATGCTGAGGTTGTGGAGTGTCAGATCATATGTATAGCCGTTGGATGCCGGGAGGTATTTTCCCCATGTGACATCGTCGTACTCAGCGATCTCACAGTTGATTCCGATGGCCTGCATGTTTGCCTGAAGGACAAGTGCCGCGGACTCGAAGGACGGAAGGCTCATGATCATGATCTTTAATGTCTCGCCGTTGTAATCGGAAGCTGCAAGATATTCTTTCGCTTTGTCCACATCATATGGATAGTAGTCATACTCGGTCTCCCACTCTGGGTTGTAACCCTGCTGGCCCTCTTTTCCCAGTGCCTTCGGGATGGAACCAACGCCGTAGAGGACGTTGTCGATCACGGCCTGGTTGTCTACACAGTAGGCGATTGCTTTTCTTAAGTTCACATCGTCACACGGGCTCTTGGAAGACTCGTTGAAGAGAATCTCACAGATCTGCGGGCTCATCAGGGAGTCTGTCACAACGCCGTCAACTGCCGAGCAGTCCTCAACGATGCTCTCATTTAACCAGAGGCCCATCTGAACGGTGCCGTTCTCGACTGCGAGTGCCATCTGGGTCGTCTCTGTTAAGAAGTTGAATTCGATGATGTCCACATTGTGGGCAACCGCGTCGATTGGCTCCGCTTCCTTGGAGTTGTCCATCCAGAATTTCTCGTTCTCTTCCAGGACTGCCTTGGAACCTGTCACATACTCTGTTACCATGTAAGGACCGGTTCCCACCGGATCTGCTGCCATGCCGTCACCGGATTTATCATAGGATTCTTTTGTCACGATAACATCGCTCTCACACATGGTCTCGAACGCGCCGAGGGATTCGCTGATGAGCTTTACGGTCAGTGTGTAATCTCCTGTCACATCCGCACTCTCAAACCAGCTGGAACCGCCGACACCCTGGGCTTTGTTTTCTGCCAGGCACCACGCCACGTCCTCGGCTTTGAGGTTCACGCCGTTGCTGTCGTAGATGTCTTCATAGAGAGTGATGTTGTAAGTCTTTCCGTCTACCTGCTCATAATCTTTCATCAGGACTTTCTGGAATGTGCCGTCTGTGAGGCTCGTTCTCTGTCCGAGTTTCTGGTAGACCTGACCGAGGATCATATTGTAGTACGGGTTGCCGCCGTTGAAGGGCTGGAATGTCTGAACGGTATTTGTAAGACCCACCGTTACTTTTGTTTTTCCATCCTGGGCTGCCGCTGCCTCCTGTGTCTCAGAAGTTCCTGCCGATGTGGCTGTTGTCTGGCTTCCTCCGCCGCATCCGGTACAAAGTCCAAGTGTCATGGTTGCCGCAAGTGCTGCTGCGATGATCTTCTTCATAGCATGTCCTCCATTTGATTTGTTTTTAGAATTGTTATTCAAGTCATTCCCCTCTGTCTCGATAAACATTTCTTTTTTCGATATCTTTAATGGGATTTTATCATATTGATACGGTTCTTTCTATTGTATTTTTTTACAAACATCTTTTAATTTTCTGTGCATTTTAGACAAGCAGTGTTAGTTTTTGTAGTTTTAATTGCGCACATTTAATATGAAAGGAAATTTATCTCGTCTTCTCTATTGATTTTTTATCGTGCAGAAGGTACAATATACTCAAATTGTTATTCTTTTAGATATGATTTTAAATATGTTTTATCATTTTCCTCATAAGAACAACATGGAAAGGATTTTATTATGTGCGCAAAGGTACCTAGATATATCGAGATCTATTCGGATCTCCGTCTGGCGATCCTGGACAATCAGTATCTTCCCGGTTCCTTCCTTCCCACGGAAAACGAACTGATGGAACAGTTCAGCGCCAGCAAAACTACGATCCGCCACGCGGTCCAGCTCTTAAGAGAGCAGGGGCTGGTGGATGTTAAACAGGGATCCGGAACACGGATCACTTCTATGGAACAGAAAACTGTCACCGGAAAAAAGTATAATCTCCCGGATGCGGAGACAAGCGTTCACGTCCGCTATCTTACGGAGGGCGCCGGGGAAGTCCACAATACAAAAGCTGTCTTTGACCTGGTCCCGGCTCCGCCTTCCGCCGCAAAAGTCTTAGGCATTCCCGTAGGATCTGAGATCTACCGGCTTCAGAGACTTCAGCTGGCTGACGGTGTTCCATTTGGATATATGGTAAACTATCTCTCTCCTGAGACTTTTCCGGATCTTCCCTCAAAGGGCGAACTATTGACCGATCTATATGGCTTTCTGGATAAGCATTTCGGTATCCAGGTCGACCGGATCGAGGAGACGATCGACACGATCAGTGCCGGATTCATGGAGTCCCAATTTCTTCAGGCCGATATCGGGGTTCCGCTCCTGCTCTTAAAGCGAACCGCTTCCGGAAATGGAAAAGTGGTGGAATACTGTGAGACTACCATGCGGCCGGATATCTTCCAGATGACGATCCAGCTGGTCTCCAGGGGGCCATCCAGCGCGTTTGCTTTCTATCCGCCCGCGGAGGTCCGCCCATAACATGCGATAAAACGATTCAAAAAACGGCAGTCAGCGTCTTGACTTGCCGTTTTTTTTCGTGTATAATGCAAAAAGAATATCTTTTAGATATCTTTTAGAAAAGATATTTTATTGTTCTTATCATTTCTTGACATTCCCCTGTCTCGTGTACATAATTCCACCCAGTTTATTTTTTCTGAAAGGATGTGTAATTATGGCACTGACGACTGCCTATACAAAATACGGCGTTCTTCGGGGCATTCCCGGAAAAGCTCCATCCAACACTGTCTTTAAGGGCGTTCCTTACGCAAAACCGCCGGTAGGTTCCCTGCGTTTTGCCCCGCCGAGACCTGTGGATCCATGGGAAGGCGAGCTTCTCTGCGACCACTATTCTCCTTCCGCGATCCAGCGGAGACCTTTTGAAGATCATGATGTGACGGAGATCTCCGAGGACTGTCTCTACTTAAATATCTGGACACCCGCAAAAGCTCCAAATGAGAAGCTTCCCGTTATGTTCTGGATCCACGGCGGCGGATTTACCACAGGCTGCGGTACCTCAAAAGAATTTGACGGAGATGCGCTCAATGAACGCGGCGTGATCCTCGTCACCTTCAACTACCGGCTCGGCGCCCTGGGATACATCGCTCTCCCGGAGCTTGCGAAGCGTGACGGTACCACCGGAAACAACGGTCTCTTAGACCAGATCGCCGCCTTAAAATGGGTACAGGCAAATATCTCTGCCTTTGGCGGTGATCCGGACAACATCACCGTATTCGGTTTCTCCGCAGGCGGCATGTCCACAAGAATGCTCATGTGTTCCCCGCTCTCCCGCGATATCATGAAGCGGGTCATTGTGGAGTCCGGAAGCGGCATCACCGACTCCGACTACTACCGCCCGTTAGAAGAAAAGATGGACATCTGCGAGCGCGGAATGAAGTCCCTGGGCTGGACTCTCGAGGATATTATGACGAAGGATGCCTCTGAGGTCTGCGACAAGCTCCAGGACGCCACCATCGGGGAACTGGAATTCTGGGAAAAATCCGTGTTCCAGCCGGATACAGATGGATTCTCCCTTTTAGAGACCCCTGGCGTTACGATCTGGAAAGGCGAGTCCGCAGATATCCCGGTGATCTCCGGCTCCGTGAGCGGCGATAACGGATGGATCAAGATCGTAAGAAAAGACGTTCCGGACGAGACCATGATCCCGGCTTTCGTTTACTCCCGCGGTGTTGCCTGGGCCCAGAGAAATGTGGACACCGGACGCCGTCCGATCTACACCTACCACTTCGAGCGGACACAGCCGAAGAAGCGCTGGGCCAGTGAGACGAACAAGACACCTCACGGCAGCGAGATCACATACGTTATGGGAACCTTAAACGAGAACGATTTCGATGACTACGATTTTGAACTCTCCGACATGCTCACAAGCTACTGGGCGAACTTCGCCTGGAATGGAGATCCAAACGGTGACGGACTCCCGGAATGGCCGGTATACTCCAAAGACCACCGTGTTTCCCTTCATGTTACCGATGAGGGCTGTCAGATCGAGCAGCTCATGAAGACGGAAGTCACCGAGCGGGCAATCCGCTTTGTGACGAACCATCCGGGCGTGATCAAGGACCTGAACGGACTGTGATCCGGAAATAATAAGTTTTCTCTCCTATAATTTCATAAAACCTATCCAAAAAGAACTGCCGTCCAGCAAAGAATTTCTGCTGGGCGGCAGTTCTGTACATACAAAAGTGCATCGAAATCGTCACTTTTTCGATGCACTCTTATTTCTCTCATACTTGTCCTGCTT
>CAVIYT010000139.1:0-3168 GCA_963646925.1 Paludibacteraceae bacterium | reverse complement strand
CTGGCCGGGATGATGCGCTCGTTGGTATATTCAACAATAATGTTGTTGGCAAGATCAGTATAAAACACATTCTCTTCCCACGTCAACTATGGCCCAAGCATTACAAAATAACTTCCTCCCCATCTACACAACCTCCCCAGGTTGCAAAACCTAATATCATTTATAAGCACTACACAACTTCTACACAACCCATACACAATTTCAAATATTTCCCCGCAATATTCCCTACCAATTTATGAGATTAAATCTATAACACATATAACATAAAAATTTGCAAAGAAAAAGCCCGGAAACCCGCATTTCTGCACAGTTTCCGGACTTGTATCATTCTTTATCAGTCTACACAATGATGTCAGTTTTTAAGAGAAGTTTCATACAAAGTTCGCATTACTGCTGCATCTGCTTAGCAACTTCCTCAGCGAAGTTCTCTTCCTTCTTCTCAAGACCTTCACCAGTCTCGAAACGAACGAAGCCTTTGATCTCGATGTTAGCGCCGTTCTCTTTAGCAACCTGTGCTACGTACTGAGCTACGGACTGCTTGCCATCCTCTGCTTTTACGTAAACCTGGTCTAAGAGGCAGATCTCTTTCATCTCTTTGTTGATACGTCCCTGGATCATACCCTGGATTACTTTCTCCGGCTTGGAAGATTCCTTCGGATCGTTCTGGATCTGAGCCATAAGGATGGATTTCTCATGCTCGATGAAGTCTGCGCTTACTTCGTTGCGGTTTGTGTATTTCGGGTTAAGAGCTGCAACCTGCATGGATACGTTCTTAGCCATCTCTTTAACAGCGTCGTTAACAACATCTGTCTGAACGTCAAGAAGAACACCAATTCTTCCGCCAGCGTGGATGTAGGAAGCAACGAAACCGTTCTCCTCAGCAACCTGTTTGAAACGACGGATATTCATGTTCTCGCCGATGATGGAGATCTGGGAGGAAAGAGCTTCCTTAACAGTAAGGCTCTCGTCCGCTGCCCATTTCTCGTCCATGAATGCGTCCATATCTGCTGCTGTTGTTGTAAGAGCCTGAGCTGCAACCTGAGCAACGTATGCCTGGAACTTAGCGTTCTTAGCTACGAAGTCTGTCTCAGCGTTAACCTCAACGATAACAGCTTTCTTCTCGTCTGCTGCCATAGCTGTGTCAACGATACCCTCAGCTGCGATACGTCCAGCTTTCTTCTCTGCGCCAGCAAGTCCTTTTTCTCTTAAGAACTCAACTGCCTTATCCATGTCGCCGTCTGTAGCTGCAAGAGCTTTCTTGCAGTCCATCATTCCAGCGCCTGTCATTTCTCTTAAATCTTTTACCATTTTAGCTGTAACTGCTGCCATGTTTCATTTCCTCCGAATCATATTTAAGAATCAAAACGTGTCTTTTCGGAAGAAGGTGCTGCCACTGACAGCACCTTCCGGATTCCTTTATAACAACAACTCATTAAGCCTCTGCGTTCTCCTCAGCTGCTTCTGCTTCCTCAGCCTCGCCCTGCTTAGCCTCGATGACAGCGTCTGCCATCTTGGAAACGATAAGCTTAACGGCTCTGATAGCGTCATCGTTACCCGGAATTACATAGTCGAGTTCTTCCGGATCGCAGTTTGTATCAGCGATACCGATCAGAGTGATTCCAAGTGTGTGAGCTTCCTGTACACAGATTCTTTCCTTCTTCGGATCTACGATAAAGATAGCGTCCGGGATCTTCTTCATGTCCTTGATACCGCCAAGGTTCTTCTCAAGCTTATCCCATTCTTTCTTTAACTCGATAACTTCCTTCTTCGGAAGTACGTCGAATGTTCCGTCCTCAGACATCTTCTCGATTGCTTTTAATCTAGCGATTCTGGACTGGATGGTCTTGAAGTTTGTAAGCATACCGCCAAGCCATCTCTCGTTTACATAGTACATTCCGCAACGCTCTGCCTCAGTCTTGATAGCGTCCTGAGCCTGCTTCTTTGTACCTACGAAAAGGATTGTGCCGCCCTCAGCTGCGATATCAGCAACTGCCTTGTAAGCCTCATCAACTTTACCTACAGATTTCTGAAGGTCGATGATGTAGATACCGTTTCTCTCTGTGTAGATGTACGGTGCCATTTTCGGGTTCCATCTTCTTGTCTGGTGACCGAAATGTACGCCGGCTTCCAGAAGCTGTTTCATTGAAATTACGCTCATGTTTTTTTCCTCCATTTGGTTGTTTTCTTCCGCCTGCATCTTACTTCCACGAACACCTGAGATCCTCAGGCACCACTCGCAGAATCCGCAAACGTGCATAATATCAGCTTTTTCACTATATCATAAGTCATTTTTCACTGCAAGCACTTTTTTGGAATTTTTTATATTTTTTTGTTTCTTCTATTATTTATTGTCCGCCCAGCGTCCGGTTCCTTCTACCTGCCAGCCATCCGGGGGAATCTCCCTGCGTACATGGATGGAAATCTAATTCAGCCGGAAGTAGCATGTATTTTTCCCTTTTCCTTCTTTCTTCAACTCACCACCTGCAACCATTTTCCGCAGAGCCCCCTCAATGGAGCTGTCACTGAGCGTTGGGCATAGTTCCCGGATATCCTGCTTGTTGAATCGTCCGATTCTATTTTTACTTGCTCTGCGCACCATTTCCAGGGCAGGCAGTTTTGTTTCCACAAGTGCTACACGATCCTCAAAGTCTTTGTAGGCTGCAAGAATCGTTCCAAGCAGGTATTTAATGAAGGGAACTACATCTTCAGTGCCTTCGTGCCAGCCGGTTTGAGCCTGGGCAAGCGCGGCATAATACAGATCCTTGTTTTTGGCGATTTTGGCTTCAAGGGAGATGTACTTTCCTACATAAAAACCGTTCCGGTACAGAAGCAGCGTCGTGAGCAGACGGCTCATTCTTCCATTGCCGTCATTGAATGGATGAATGCACAGGAAGTCATGAATAAAAATCGGAATCACGATCAGCGGCTCTAGTTCCATGTTTCCAATCACACGATTGTATTCCTCACAAATTCTATCCAATGCTTCCGGTGTTTCATAAGGGGCCAGCGGCGTGAACAACGTTTCCACATGACCGTCCGGATAAGTGGCAGTAATATAATTCTGCACGCTTTTGGTGCGGCCCGCAAGCGGGTTATTCATGTGACTATACAGCATTTTGTGAAGCTGCAGGATATAGTTCTGCGTAATTGGTATCGCATCAAAGCTCT
>CAVIYT010000138.1:0-4785 GCA_963646925.1 Paludibacteraceae bacterium | reverse complement strand
TCTGTGCGGCTTATCCGTATATATATAAAACAGCAATTTTTTGAGGATAAGGAGGAATTCATGAAAAAAGGACAGACGGCAGCAGCCATTCTCCTTCTTTCGCTTGCATTAAACGGCTGCAGCGGGGGAACCGGAAAGACCGCATTTGCCCCGACGGAGACCAGCCTTTATGTCACGAAGGAAGGCACCGTCACCAGCGCGGATGTGGAGACTTACGAGAATGATTACTACAGTGTTGATGAATTAAAAGCCTACGCGGAAGAGATGCTGACAGAATTTGAGAGCGGAAACCAGTCCGGAAGCAGCGATAAAAAAGCTGAGATCACAGAGTGCACCGTGAAGGACGGAACCGCGAAGCTTCTGATCACATTCCCGGACGCGGAAGAATACATTCGTTTCTTGGAAGAATATCCGGATGCGGAGAGCGGGATCCAGGTCGAGAGTCTGGATGTCGTTTCTGTGGCAGACGGAGTGGAAAAGGGCTATATCGTCGGATCCACGTTCTATAAAGCGGGAGACGCGAACACGGAGGTATCCGCTGTGGATATCACAAAGCAGAAGAAGCTCTATGTGGCATGCGTGAAGGGAAGCGCGAAGATCCAGACAGACGGACAGGTCCAGTATGTGTCTGAGGGCGTGACTCTAAACGGAAACGTAGCCGAGACGCCTGCTGGTGAAACTTCGTATATTATATTCAAATAAAAATGCGGGCTGTTTTAGAAAAAACAGCTGTATTTATCAGAAAAACAGATATTTATCCTGCGGATCTGATACCAGAGGAATCAGTATTTACGGATTCCGTTGTTTTGACAATACGCCGGATGGGATGGTACTACCCCAAAGTCCCAGGTGGTTGTAGATAGAAATATATACTCTGCCGCGCAAACCAGCACGGACAGAAAGAGATCAAGAGGAGAGTCACAATGGAAAAGACAATGGAAAAAATTGTAGCACTTGCGAAATCCAGAGGCTTTGTTTATCCGGGTTCCGAGATTTACGGAGGTCTTGCAAACACGTGGGATTACGGCAATCTGGGCGTAGAGCTTAAGAATAACGTAAAGCGCGCATGGTGGAAGAAATTCGTTCAGGAGAACCCGTACAACGTAGGTGTTGACTGCGCGATCTTAATGAACTCCCAGACATGGGTAGCATCCGGACATATCGGCGGTTTCTCCGATCCGTTAATGGACTGTAAGGCATGTAAAGAGCGTTTCCGTGCCGACAAGCTCATCGAGGACTACATGGCAGAAAAAGGCGTTGAGCCGGAAACTCCGATCGACGGCTGGAGCCAGGAGCAGATGAAGAAATATATTGATGACAACCAGATCCCGTGCCCGAGCTGCGGAAAGCATGACTTCACAGATATCCGTCAGTTCAACTTAATGTTCAAGACATTCCAGGGCGTTACCGAGGACGCTAAGAACACGGTTTACTTAAGACCGGAGACAGCACAGGGTATCTTCGTAAACTTCAAGAATGTTCAGAGAACATCCAGAAAGAAAGTTCCGTTCGGTATCGGACAGATCGGTAAGTCCTTCCGTAACGAGATCACACCGGGTAACTTCACATTCCGTACCAGAGAGTTCGAGCAGATGGAGTTAGAGTTCTTCTGCAAACCGGGTACAGACCTTGACTGGTTCGCATACTGGAAACAGTACTGCATCAAGTGGCTGCAGGATCTCGGCATCAAGCCGGATGAGATGCGTGCCCGTGACCATTCTCCGGAAGAGCTTTGCTTCTACAGTAAGGCAACTACAGACCTTGAGTTCTTATTCCCGTTCGGCTGGGGCGAGCTTTGGGGAATCGCGGACAGAACTGACTACGACCTGACACAGCATCAGACTGTATCCGGTCAGGATATGTCCTACTTCGACGATGAAGTAAACGAGAAGTATATCCCGTACGTGATCGAGCCGTCTCTCGGCGCAGACCGTGTAACACTTGCATTCCTCTGCTCCGCATACGACGAGGAAGAGTTAGAGGGCGGCGATGTCCGTACCGTTATGCACTTCCATCCGGCGATCGCACCGGTCAAGATCGGTGTCCTTCCGTTATCCAAGAAGTTAAACGAGGGCGCTGAGAAGGTATACGCAGAGCTCTGCAAATACTACAACTGTGAGTTCGACGACAGAGGAAACATCGGTAAGAGATACAGAAGACAGGATGAGATCGGTACTCCGTTCTGCGTAACATATGACTTTGATTCTGAGACAGACGGCGCTGTAACCGTTCGTGACAGAGACACAATGGAGCAGGTTCGTATTCCGATCGCAGAGTTAAAGAGCTATTTTGAGGGAAAATTAAGCTTCTAATTGCTGGATGAAATATGGGCAGTGAACCGGCGCCTTTACGGGGCGGTGGGGTGCTGTGGATAGAAAAGTGATTGGAACAGGATGAGGCGGCTGGATCTTATGTCAGACCGCCTCTTTCTTCTATAAACAGAAGAAAATATACGGGCATGCGACAGTTTGAGCATGAAAATGTCCGCGCAGAGGAGACATAAAGGAAAGAAAAGCAAGATGGAAAAGAAAAGAATCATTCTGGCATCCGGTTCCCCGAGACGGAAAGAGCTGCTTTTGCAGATCGGGATCGTCCCGGAGATCATCGTGAGCCATGTGGAAGAGAAGATTACATCGGATGTGCCCTCGGAGGTGGTTATGAGCCTTGCGGAGCAGAAAGCGGTCGATGTGGCGAAAGATATGCCGGAAGATACGGTGATCCTTGGATCCGATACTGTAGTCGCAGCGGATGGAAAGATCCTCGGGAAGCCGAAGAGCCATGAAGAGGCTTATCAGATGATAAAGAGCCTCGCGGGACGCAGCCACCAGGTCTATACGGGTGTGTGTATCGTGAAAAAGGGAGCTGACGGGGAGAAGGATACTGTCATTTCTTTCTACGATGAGACGGATGTAAATGTGTCTCCGATGACGGAGGCGGAGATCCGGGAGTATGCGGATTCCGCGGAGCCGATGGATAAGGCGGGATCCTACGCGGTCCAGGGATTTTTTGCGAGATATATTGAAGGATTAAAGGGTTCCTACGCGAACGTGATGGGACTTCCGGTGCATTTCGTGTACCAGAAATTAAAAAGTCTTAATGCCGTATAAAAAAGAGGCATTGAAACAGGTATTGTTAGTATAAAATCGGAGACAGAAATATGGGAAAATGGAACCGATGGGGGCGGACGCTGGCGGCGGTCGTCCTCGCGGCAGCAGTTGTCTGCGGATGCGGTGTGAAGGAAACACTGCTTTCCGGCAGAAAAAGTGACAAAGAGTACGGGAAAGCCGAGACGATGGTGATCGTCACCACGGAGCGGCTCCGTTATGAAGAATTATATACGGATCAGATCTGGGATACGGTTGTGGACGAGTCAGGAACGACCTTTGAGGAGACGCTGATGACCCAGATCCATGATTTCTTAAAGGAACTGAAGACCATGAGCCGCATGGCGGAGGAGGAAAAGGTCACACTCTCCGGCAAAGAGCGGGAGCTGGCGAAGCAGGCGGCGGCGCAGTACATGGAAGAGCTGAAAAACGCGGGAGACAGTTCCGAAATCGACCGGGATGTGGTAGAATCTTTATATAAAGATTACTGGAAAGCCGAAAAGCTTGTGGAGACACTGACGGAGAGTGTCAACCTGGAAGTCAGCGACAGCGAGGCGAAGGTCATCACCGTGGATGAGATCGTACTCTCCGATAAAGATCAGGCGGACGAGGCGTTAAAAAAGGTCCAGACGGAAGGAACCGATTTTCTGACCGTTGCGAAAGAGATGTCCGAGGACCAGGAGATCGAGAAGAAGATCTCCAGAGGCATGAGGTCGGATGCTTATGAGCAGGCGGCCTACGCCCTGTCCACCGGGGAGACCAGCGATGTGATCGAGGCGGACGGAAAGTATTATATCCTTCGCTGCGTGAACGACTACGATGAGGCCGCCACAAAGATCCGGAAGGAAGAGATGATCCGGGAGAAGAAGAACGAGGCGTTCTATGAGACCTACTCGGAGTACGCGGCGAAAGTCCATCTAGCGAAGGACGACAGCCTGTGGAAGAATCTCTCCATAACAGACGGGGAGAAGACGTCTGCGGATTTCTTCGAGATATTTGAGACGGTATGTAAGGGCGCGGAGAGTTAAATAGAAACGTCTGGACAGGCATGGAACAGGGAAAAGTTCCGGATATATTTGGGAAAACAACATGCGGAGGTAAGGAATGGTTGCATTAAAGATCGAAGAGCAGAAATCGTTTACGGCGGGGCTTTTCATTGGGGAGATCTTTGATAAGTTTCTGGTGCGGGAAGCGGAGATCGTGACCTACAACCGGTTCACCATCGACGGAAAAGTCCGCCAGGGCTATTTCTCCGAGGAAGAGCTGGAAGAAAACAGGATCGAAGAGTATTCTTCATGGAAGGCTTTAAAGCCGGTCTGCTACACCTTGATCAAGGGAAAACGGCTTCCGGAAAGCTTCCGCATCGTATTTCAGATGCCCCCGGCCGCCAGGGACCGGTTTGTGACCGGAAAAGTTCCGGGAATCTACCCGGACCAGGTCGGCGGACTTTACATCAACGTTCAGTATGAGAACCACGAGATGATCTGCGTCACGGGGACGTCCATGAAACAGTTTACCATGGACAGGATGTTGGAGAATGAGTGGGATGAGAATGTGAAGAAGTTCTTGAAGAAGAACGGGGCAGTATTCAGCTAGACATCCGGTTCCTGCGGGCAGGCAGCATATTATTCTGTATCCGTTCTACTATGTGGACTACGCGATGGCACAGATGGGCGCTTTC
>CAVIYT010000137.1:0-2576 GCA_963646925.1 Paludibacteraceae bacterium | reverse complement strand
GAGGAGATCCTTGTGGACGAGTACCAGGACAGCAACGAGGTCCAGGAGACGCTGATCCGCTGTGTTTCCAGGGAGCGGTTCGGAACACCGAACGTGTTCATGGTGGGAGACGTGAAGCAGAGCATCTATAAGTTCCGTCTCGCGAAACCGGAGCTGTTCCTGGAAAAGTATGAATCCTACGGGAAAGAGGACGGGCTGTATCAGAAGATCGAACTCCACAAAAACTTCCGAAGCCGCCCGGAGGTGCTTTCCAGCATCAATGACGTCTTCTACCGGATCATGACAAAGCAGCTTGGAAATATCCGGTACACGGACGATGCCGCCCTGTATCCGGGAGCGGAATTTCCGGCAACGCCGGTGGATGGACAGTCAAAGACGGAAGTCCTGCTCTTAAATACCGGGGATTCGCTGTTTGACGGCATGGACGAAGAGAAGGCGGACTATACGGCGAAGGAGGCGGAGGCGAGACTCATCGCATCGAAGATCAAAGAACTTACGGATCCGGAACATGGGATGAAGATCTTTAACGGGAAGACCGGGGAGTATGAGCCGCTAAAGAAAAAGGATATCGTGATCCTGCTCCGCAGCCTTTCCGGGTGGTCAGAGGAGTTCTTAAGTGTCCTAGGGGCAGCAGGAATCCCAGCCTACGCGGAATCCAGGACCGGGTATTTCACGGCGGTGGAAGTTGAGACGGTGCTCAACATGCTGGCACTCATCGACAATCCGATGCAGGATATCCCGCTTGCAGGCGTGTTAAAGTCGCCGATCGGCGGCATGAAGGACCGGGAACTGGCTATCGTGATGGCGGAGTTCAAAAAGAATCCGGACCGAGGGGAAGATGTCGGGTTTTATGGGGCGGTGAAGAAGTATTTAGAGAAGCATGGGGATCTTGCCGAAAAAGATGCAGAATGCCTGAATGTGGAAAATGAAAATCTGACAGAAAGCGTTGAAGGTCAGTTAAATAAAGTTAAAACTCAAAAGAATGAACAGAATTTTGAAGTTGATGATTTTGAAAGAGACTTTTTAGAACAGACTTTGAATCATGTTGAAACGGGCAGGAAAGCCTGTGAAGAGTCAGAGGAGGATAAAATTATATATCGTAAGTTAGACGCATTTAGAGATCTCCTCACGACTCTGCGAAAAGAGTCCATCTACCTCCCGGTCTCCCGCCTGATCTACCGGATCTTCGACCTCACGGGGTACGACAAGTACGCTGCCGCCATGCCGGCAGGAAAGACGAGGCAGGCGAACCTCGCCATGCTGGTGCAGAAAGCGGAAGATTACGAGAAGACCAGCTATCAGGGACTTTTTGACTTTATCCGCTACATTGAAAAGCTCAAAAAATACAACACCGACTTCGGCGAGGCGTCCCGTTCCGGGGAACATGATGACGCGGTGCGGATCATGAGTATCCACAAGAGCAAAGGTCTGGAGTTCCCGGTAGTATTTTTAGCCGGATGCGGCAAGAAATTCAACCGCCAGGACGCGAGAGGACGGATCCTGATCGATGAGGAGCTGGGAATTGCGGCAGATTTCTTCGACCCGGAGAAGAAGATCAAGGCGCCGACTTTAAAGAAAAATGTTCTGGCGCGCCGGTCAAATCTGGAAAACATGGGCGAGGAGCTTCGTATTCTCTATGTCGCCATGACCCGCGCGAAGGAAAAGCTGATCATCACTGCGGGAGATAAGTATCTGGACAATAAGATTGAAAAATGGGGAGAGATCCCGGCGGGGGGAGCGCTTCCGTTTACAACGCTGAGCGCGGCATCCTCCTATCTGGACTGGATCCTGATGGCCTCAAACGGGGCGAAAAACACCATCGACGTGAAGAATGTTCCGGTGAACGATCTTCTCGTGGAGGAGGCGAAGAGCCAGGAGGAGAAGGCGAAGATCTATCTGGAGCTGGAGCAGCTCCGGAAAGTACAGCCGGAGGAGGTTCCAGGACTCATCGGAGTGAAATATCCCTATGAGGCGGATCTCGCGCTGCACGCGAAAATGTCGGTTTCGGAATTGAAGGAACAGGGGCAGTTTGTGGATGACGCGGAGAGTGCGTTTTTGATTAAGAAAGATGATGCCCGGGAAAAAACGGGGGCATTTAGTTTCGAAACGGATGACGAAAAAGCCCGGAAAAAACGTGCATCAGACCGAGGCACCGCATATCACCGTGCATTGGAACTCGTCAGATTTTCAAAAATCTCCGGCTATGATGACATCGTGTGGGAATTAGATAGAATCCGCAGCGAAAAGCGGATGCAGGAAAACGCTATCGACATGGTTTATCCGGGCATCCTGACAAAGTTTTTCCACTCCGATATTGCGGAACGGATGAAATTGGCAGATCAGAATGGAAAACTGAGGAAAGAAAGCCAGTTTGTTGTGGGGATTCCGGCAAAGGAGATGGATAAGGCAGATTCCGATGAATTAATTCTGCTGCAGGGTATCATTGATGCCTGGTTCGAGGAAGACGACGGTCTTGTGCTTGTTGATTACAAGACAGATCATGTGAAAGAAGGCGGAGAAAAAATACTTCTGGATCGTTATCAGATTCAATTACACTATTACGCTCGGGCACTGGC
>CAVIYT010000136.1:0-22875 GCA_963646925.1 Paludibacteraceae bacterium | reverse complement strand
GCCTTTTGCCGGAATCTCCTGATCTCCAAAATCTTCCGGCCGCAGGGTCTCCCCTTGGAGATATTTTAAGGCAAGCGCCTCAAAACCGACTTCCACGGTCTGCTTCATCTCCTCTTTTTTCAAGAACAGCGCCAGCGCATGGGACGGCTCAAACCTGTCTTTTTTTGCGGTTCCAAGATGCAGTCCCGGTCTCAAGACTTTGAGTCCTTTCAGATCCGGCATCATCTCCGGGACGAGATACAGATTTTCTCCAAACAAAAGAAATCTCTTTCCACCTTCCAGACTTCCCGTATCTGTCAGGTTCTCTTTTTCAAACGCCCGGAACGCGGAGACCGCCTCAGAGAGCGCACCGTCCTCTTTTCCACGTCCGTTCTTTTTTCCATCTTTTCGATTATCTTTCTTTCCGCCTTTTTTTCGCTTTTCCACAGTTTCTGCAGTAATTCGATCCGCCTCCGAGACAGCAGAACAGCAGACTTTTTTATCATCTGATGTCATTTCTGCGCCGCTGATCTTTCCGTCCGCATCCGCAGTATCTTCCAGATCCGCATCCCAGAAATTCTCACCTTTCACCAGCAGCGTCAGGAAATGGCCTTCCCCGTCCGCCATATGCGGCCAGATCCGGACCGTCTTTTTTAACTCCTCATTCCCATCTGCCCACTCCGGGTGACCGTTAGAAAAGAATTTCGCAATCTCCGGTCTTACCACCGAAAATTCCGGGTGCCGGGAAAGAAATCTTGCCACGCTCTGCTCATTCTCTTCCGGCGAGAATGTACAGGTGGAGTAAGCGATCCGTCCGCCATCCCTTAACATCGCCGCCGCGCAGTCCAGGATCCCGTCCTGAAGTCCCGCGCACTGCTTTACATGGTCCGGACTCCACTCATTTCTCGCGTTCTCGTCCTTCCGGAACATTCCTTCCCCGGAACATGGCGCGTCCACCACGATCCCGTCGAAAAACTCCGGGAAAGCCGGTGCAAGCTGGAACGGATCCATATTTGTCACCACCGCGTTTCCGACGCCAAGGCGCTCGATATTCTGGGACAGGATCTTTGCGCGGACCGGATGGATCTCATTGCA
The DNA here is from genome assembly GCA_963646925.1 of Paludibacteraceae bacterium. GTDB lineage: Bacteria > Bacillota > Clostridia > Lachnospirales > Lachnospiraceae > Pilosibacter. The sequence goes on along the minus strand of CAVIYT010000136.1, from coordinate 21,801 downwards.
GACTAAAAGCCCCTCTCCGCCCATTTTCCCCGCAAGGTGGGTAGATTTTCCGCCCGGTGCCGCGCAGAGGTCCAGGATCCGCTCTCCGGGCTTTGGAGAAAGTACCTCCGCTGTGGACATGGCGCTCGGTTCCTGGATATAGTATGCCCCCGCCTCGTGGAACGGGTGACGTCCCGGGCGCATGTCCGCCTCGTAGTAGAATCCCTCTTTCGCCCAGGGAACTTTCGCGAGTCCCCCAAGATAATCTCCAAGGGGATTTCCCGTCTCCGGCATCTCCCCGTTTTCCTGCTTTAACGGGTTCACCCGCAGGCCGAATTTCCGCTCCGCGTCATAGCTCTTAAAAAATGGTTCCGCATCACTGCCGAGAAGCTTTTCCATCTTCTCCACGAACGCTTCCGGCAGTTCTCTCTTCGTCTCTTTTTCCATAGTCTCCTGATTTCAAAAGCGCCCGCCGGGGTGATCCCAGCGGACGCTCTGTCCTAGTCTCTGTTCATTTACTGACCGCAGCTTTTATAAGTACCGGTCTGCAAAATCGTGTCTTTGAAGCTCTGATTACAGCTCGATCTTGTAATCGTCTGCGCCGACACCGTTTACTACATAGTAAGCAGCGCTCTCTTCCGGCTTTACATAGATCTCGATAGTCTTGATATCGCCGACTTTGTTGCCCTTCTTTGTGTAGGCTTTCTTAACTGCAGCAATGAGATCTTTCTCTGTAACTTCCTTGCCAGCGAACTGTACAACTACGGATGTCTTGATATCCTTTGCTGTTGTTCTCTTTGCCGGAGCTTTCTTTGCTGTCTCTTTCTTCGGCTCTTCTGCCTTCGGAGCCTCAGCCTTTGTCTCTGCCTTAACTGCTTTTGTCTCTACTGTCTCTGCTGCCTTTACTTCTACAGTGCTATTGCTAACCGGTGCAGCGGCCATCTTCTTTGCTGCGGCTGCGATTGGATTGTTCTTCTTTGCCATAATGATACCTCCTGAAAAATGTTGACACACAAAACTGTTTTCCTGTCATTTCCTGAGTTGTCCTGCTAAGTAATTGTCATAGCGCATTATAATCCCTCGTCAGGATTTTGTCAATAAAATCCCGTAAAACTGGCATTTCTAAAGTACTTCCCCTGCATTTTTAAAGCAGATTTCCATCGGCATGCGGAATCTGCCGCCGACAGTTTTTCGGGTAATCATGAGCAAAAAGATCCGGCAGAACACATCTCTCAAAGTGCTCTGCCGGATCTAAAATACCAGCTTTATTCTTTCGAATTATTCCTGTAACTTGAATCCCGGAATCACATCGCTCCACTTGTTGATTCCGATGATCTTCTTTGCGAATTCCGTATACTTCAGAGATTTATTTGTATCAATATATTTGAATACGTTGTAAATATTCTTCGGCATAACGGCAATGACCTTGTTCGGGCTTGACATATCAACGGTCCAGAGTCCGAACGCGCAGGATTCATTTACCTCGATGATCGCATCCACCTGACGGTTTAAGATAAACGCATCGATATACGGGTTGTTGTCCACAAGGTAGTACGCATAGGCGAAGGCTGCGGCCTGGATATCATAGACATCTCCGCGGGTCGCGCTCTTGGATGTGAATCCTTCCTCGGAAAGGATAATATGGCGCACATTTCCTCCTGCGTCACGCATAATGTCTTTCTGGAAGTAGTCGGTCAGGACATTAAGGTTTTTAAAGTTTACCACCGGGGAATCCTCGGTATTGTTCACCGCTCCTGTCTGGTCATCATCCCAGAACTCCGGCTCTGTGAGCGGATGCGGGTACGGGTGGTAAGCAAGTCCCCACTCGATATTTCCCTCGTCGCGGATATCCGCGTTAAAGCGGTCGAGGAAGTCCTTCGCTCCGTACATGAGATCAGAGTTCGCGCGCTTCCACTCATAGTCGGTAGAAAAGAATACTCTCGCGTTGCGGCTCTGGCTCTTGATCGCCGTGTAAGCCACACGGAATACCTTTGAGTAGAGCTTTGTGTAGGAATCAATATCCATCGGACCTGTGTAGTTCCAGTTTAAGTTGTTGTTGATCTCGTTTCCGACGATCCAGTTGCTGACGCGGCCGTAATCGTCATGGGCACCGGAGTAACGCTCCGCCATGAAGGAGAGCAGCGCGCGGGTCGTCTCATATCCCTGCTCCGTAGAAACATTGAAACCATAGTAAAGAGATTCGCTTCTCTTCGCAAGTCCGGCCTCATGAAGTTCCGGATAGTTCTCATTCCAGCCATTTAAGAGAATAGCCGTCACAACGATTCCCTTTGCGGAGAAAGCGCTGATCATTTTATCATAATCCTTGATCAGATCACCATTGAAATTGTAGGTCTTTCCGTTGTATTTGTACTTTAAATTACCGCCCACAAGCTGATGGTACGGGATATTGACTGTCGTATGCTTTACGCCAAGGTTCAGCGCGTCACCGAGCATGTCGAGTTCGATCAGGAGTCCCTTTTTGCTCATCGGTTCCGGGTAGTCCTCGCGGAATTTCGCCACATCGCCCGGGTTTGTCACATAGATCGCGTTGCTGATCGGTGTGTATGTGCTTCCGGTCTTTAACGCAACCACAAAACGGGAGTAGAGCATCGTGTCCGTGGAATCCCCGCTGTATTTTAAGGAGAATTTTAACTTTTCGGATTTGTTGCTCCACGCGATATAGTCCGTTCTGGAGCCGATCTCAGACTCGTATGGATGAAGCTCAAACAGATAATAATATCCGTCATCCGGAGTCTCCCCCTCATTTAAAGCGCCGGTCGTGGCCGTTCCTGTGACGGAAATGCTGTTTCCGTTTTCTACTGAACAGGCCTTCAGCCTTGCGCTGTCATAAGCAAAGCTTGTGAAACATCCCACCGCTGCGGTCATCAAGAGTCCCATGAGAAGTGCCGCGCCGCTGCGGAATAATGTTCTTTTTTTCATGTAGTTTTCCTGCCTTTCTTTTTGCCTAAATTATTCTATCACCTGGATCTGGATGATTCAATTACGATTCCCTTACGATTTTACGGCAATTCGCCGCCTTTTTCGCCATTTATGCGGCATAAAAGCGGCCGCCGATGACCGCCTCAGAGCGAAAATGCCAAAGCATTTTTTCTGTTCTTCTAAAGCACCGCAAGAAGAAGTGCCGCCAGGTTTGCCGCGAAATGGAACACCACCGGTGCTTTCACGTTGTTCGTCTTTTCCATGAAATACGCCAGGATCAGGCCCATAAGGAAACTGTAGATCCCCTGGACAAGGTCCCAGTGGAACACGCCGAAAAACGCCGCCGTGAGGAATGCTGCCGCCGGAGCTGGCACCAGTTCCTTACACCTTCCGTAGAGAACACCCCGGAAGAAATACTCCTCGAGAATCGGAGATGCCGCTAAGAGCACCACCGCCTCCAGCAAAAGATTTCCCGTAAATAAAGTCTCATCTGCCAGAGCCGCCCCCGGGATCTGAAGTGCCTTCACTAAACCCCCAAAGGTCAGGGATAATCCCGCGCCGCCAAGTGCTACTGCCGCCGCGGTCTTTCCGTTCCAGTGTTCCTCACTCCGGAACACCTTGTCCTCCTGATACAGATGCACCAGCATCGGAACCGCCACAACTGCCCGGAATAAGGTATCCCACAGGATCACATCGTCCCCGAAAATCGTCGTCTGCGCAAGCGGAAGTTCGATGATACATGCCACCGCCAGGCAGAACAGAATTGGAAAAAGAATCCTCCGGATTCTGATCTTCAATTGCCTCTCTCCTTTCACGCTGCCGGACCGGCAGCTTTACGCACACCAACACATATTACCACACTTTGCGTTGGAATACAAATATCTGGGACAGTATATATTGTAAAAAATAATTCCATGAGAGGATTGCCGATCCTGGGAATCGTTTCCTGTATACTGTGCAAAAGCTCTCCTGACATAACTTTTAGCGGGAAACGCCAGCAATAAAAAAGAAACTTTGGAACATTCCCGTCTGCTCCGCAGCAGTTTATGGCGATCCGTCCATGGAATAGCCTTAAAAGGATATATTTTCATGAAATTTCCATTTTTTTATTTTTTACGAGAACATATGCAGACCGACGACCATCCTTTCGCAGGCCGCCGTCCCGCCACGTTTCTCCTGGCACTCATTCTCCTCCCACTCTCCTACCTCCTCGGTGCCTTTGCCGCGGCGATCGTTCCGGCGGTCCCCGCATCCGCCGACGGGAACTGGGGGCTCTCCTTCCAGCAGGAAGGAAAACCGCCTGTGGCGAACGCGACGGCGGATGAGTTAAAACAGTACAATGCCTGGTACGCTGATCTTTCCGGAGAAAAAGTCATTTACCTGACTTTCGATGCCGGGTATGAAAACGGCAATACTCCGGCGATCCTGGACGCGCTCAAAAAACATCAGGTGCCCGCCACATTTTTTGTTGTCGGGAACTATCTGGAGACCAGCCCGGACCTTGTAAAGCGCATGGTCTCCGAGGGACATATCGTCGCCAACCATACATACCACCACCCGGATATGTCAAAGATCAGCGATCCGGAAAGTTTCGCAAAAGAGCTCTCAAGTCTCGAAACTCTCTACACGGATATCACCGGGGAGACTATGAAAAAATACTACCGGCCGCCCCAGGGAAAATACAGCAAAACAAACCTTCAGATGGCAAAGGACCTCGGCTGCCAGACCTTCTTCTGGAGTCTCGCCTATGTGGACTGGTATCAGGATAAGCAGCCCACGAAGGAAGAGGCGTTCAAGAAGCTTCTCGGGCGCATCCATCCGGGTGCCATCGTGCTTCTGCACAGCACCTCATCGACCAACGCCGCGATTCTTGATGAGTTGCTGACGAAGTGGGAAGAGATGGGATACCAGTTCAGAAGCCTGGATGAACTTGTCCAAAAAACATCTGCCTCATCTTAATTTCAACAGGATAAAAACTTTTACTTTACACATTCGCACTTTCGTACAATGGAAACAAAAACACTCACACATAGTCCCAAAACCTGCCACAGCTAACTTCTTTCCGACATATAACAACGAAAAAACACCTGCTGCTCTCTAAACTTTCAGAGAACACAGCAGGTGTATTTTTTACCTCATCTTAATCCGGCTCCACAATCCGGTATCCGACGCCGACCTCCGTAAAAATATACTGCGGCTCTGCCGGATTCTTCTCGATCTTTCTGCGGATATTCGCCATATTTACGCGCAGGATCCGGTTATCGTTCTTCATGTTCGGTCCCCAGATCTCCTTGATAATATAGTCGTAAGTCATGACCTTTCCGGCATATTTCCCTAAAAGACTCACGATCTTATACTCATTCTGGGTCAGTCCCGCATCCACGCCGTCGATAAATACGCGGTGCTTATCGTAATCGATGGTCAGACCGCCAGATGTAAAGACTCCCGTCTGTCCGCCCGGCTGGTTCGGGATCCCCGATCTCGTGTGGCGGATCGCAGTGCGGATCCTTGCGAGAAGCTCGGAAGTTCCGAAAGGTTTCGTGATATAATCGTCAGCTCCGAGATCAAGCGCCTCCACCTTATCTCTCTCATGGGTTCTCGCCGACACAACGATCACCGGCATCGAGGACCATTCCCGCACACCCTGTAAGATCTTCATGCCGTCCATGTCCGGGAGACCGAGGTCCAGGATCACAACATCCGGACACTGGGAGGTCACCATGCTGTAGGCCTCCGCGCCTGTCTGGGCGATGATCACATCGTAGTTGTTTGCTTCCAGCACTGTCTTGATAAAATTGCTGATCCTCTTGTCGTCTTCCACCACCAGCACTCTGTCTTTAATCTCCATATTCCGTGTCCACTCCTTTCGGCAGCCAGAACATGACTCTGGCTCCGCCTTCTTTTCTATTCTCTGCCTTCATGATTCCGTCGTGGGCTCTTACAATGGTCATGCAGACCGAAAGTCCGATTCCCATATTTCTCTTGGAATCGCTCTCTTTTCCTTCCTCCGACTGGAAGCTTCCGTCAAACATTCTCGGAAGAACGGACTCCTTGATTCCGGCTCCGTCATCCTCAACAGAAAACTTCACCCGTTCTCCGTCCTCCGTCACGATCAGCCAGATCTTTGTCATGCCGTCCGCGTGGAGTACGCAGTTTTCCAGGAGGTTTACGATCACCTGCTCGATCAGGATCGCGTCCATCGGGACGAGCAGTACATCATCGGGAATCTTTGAGATAACCTCCACGTCCGGGAACCGCTTCCGGAATTTTGTGACAGCACCGCTGATGACATCCTCCACCAACTCATCTTCTTTATTAATTCTGGCGGTTCCGTCCCCGATTCTTGTGATGGACAAAAGATTTTCCACCATGCGGACAAGCCACTGGCCCTCAGATTTCATATCCTCCAAAAGTTCCAGGATATTCTCCTTTGAGAGGGCATCATAGTTGTCGATGATTCCCGACGCGGAACCCACGATGGATGTCAGCGGAGTGCGGATATCGTGGGACACCGCCCGCAGAAGGTTTGCCCGCATCTGCTCTTTCTCGACCTCCAGCCGCATCTGCTCCTGCTTCTTGATCTGGGTCGTCAGGGCGCTGACACTGCAGGCCACAGCCAACATGGCAACGAAGGTCAGCGGGTAACCCATGATCGCAAAGTTTAATTTAAAATACGGGAACGTAAACACATAGTTGACACCGAACACTGCGATGATGGATGCCACGATCCCATAGACATAGCCGTCCGTAAAGCGGGAAATAAAAAGCACCGCCAGCACGAACAACAGCGGAACATGCGTGTCTGATTCTGAGATCCGCTGGACTAAAAAACAAAATGCCGTCGCGATTCCCAGGATCCCGAACGCGATCCCGCTGTTTTTTAACACTGATCTGACTTTTGTGCTCATAGGGGAACCTCCGGTTTCTTATTTTGTAATAAGTATACCATAAATTCTGCTAAAATCGTGCTAAGATTGCAGAAAATTTCCCAAAAAGTCACCTGTTTTAGTTATATTCTGGCGCTCCGTGCGAGAATGCGCCAGTACTTATCCCTTTAATTTTACCGATATAAAGAATATCCGTATTTCACTTTTCTATAGATCTTCTGCGCGATCATGACCGGAATATACCCAGTGATCACGATGGTCGGAATACCGCCTACGATTGCGACAAGGATGATGAAAAGGATCGAAAATAAATTACCCATGATATAGACCTCCCAAACTCTTCTTTTTATATCCACCCCGATTTTGTTTCCTGCAAAGAATCTTTGCGTAATCTCTTTTTCCGGGATGTTTTTATTCTGACAGGATGAATTTTTCTCCTGTTTTTAAGTCGACACATATATATCACAGAAAATTTATCCCTGCTACCTTTTTACCCGCTTTTTAGCCGCCGCTTAATCGATTATTTTCCCCCCTTAACGCGAATTTTACGAATAATATGTACAATATATTTCGTCAGGTTTTTTGTAACTTTTGTATGCTTTTTTCGTGTTTTGCGTTGTCTTAACAGACTTTTTCAAAAATATAATTTAAATTTTGCAGTCTGATATTCCCCACAAACGTGAAAAAGAGCTGCAGACCAAAATATAGTCACACAGCTCTTCTCAGCTTCGCGCAGAAATATCTATCTCCGCGTCTTTATTTACTTCTCAAGCACCTTGTCCGCATAGTCAAGGGCTTCCTCGATATTCCTGCAGAATTTCTCTCTTCCCACAAGATCCACGAATCCGGCCTTCTCCATGGCGTGCATCGGCTGCTCGTTGACATGGGACAGAATCAAGGTGACTCCGTTCTTCCTGCAGCGCTCGTAGAGAGCTGTCATGGAGTTCATGGCTGTACTGTCGGCTGCCGTTACTGCGCGCATGCGCAGGATCAGGCATCTTGTAACTTCGTTCACTTCGATCTGGTTGATGCGGTCAGCCGCGCCGAAGAATAACGGTCCTGTGAGCTCGTAGACCGCAAGTTCCATCGGGATCTGACGAAGCTCTGCCGGGTTGATCTCCTCGGCTGCTGCCTTTAACTGTGCCTCTTCCACGGACATCGTCTTCTTCGCTCCCTTTAAAGCTTCCTCCGTCTCGCGTTTCTGCTCCTCAACTTCTTCCACATGGAGCCAGCTTCTGACTCCCATCTCGTCGCTCATGCGCTTCATGAACAGCAGACAGGAAAGTACCATGCCGACTTCGATGGCTACGACAAGGTCGAAGACAACGGTTAAGAAGAATGTGATGACGAGAACCGCGATATCGCTCTTCGGAGCAGTCTTCGCGAGTCTCACGAATGTTCTCCACTGGCACATGTTGTAGGCAACCATGAACAAGATCGCAGCGATGGTCGGCATCGGGATCCAGCTTGCGTACGGCATGAGGATCACAAGGATCAGGAGAAGAACGCCTGCGTGGACCATTCCGGCTATCGGAGTGCGTCCGCCGTTTTTAATATTTGCGGCTGTACGGGCGATAGCGCCTGTTGCCGGGATTCCGCCAAATAAAGCGGAAACAATATTTCCTGCGCCCTGGGCTACAAGCTCTGTGTTGGAGCGGTGCTTTCCGCCGATCATGCCATCTGCAACGACGCAGGAAAGCAGGGACTCGATGGCAGCCAGAATCGCGATCGTGAAAGCGTCGGATAAAGAGCCCTGGATCACGTCATAGCTGAACGCCGGCATATGGAACGCCGGAAGGGCGTTGCTGACGCTGTAGAGGTCGCCGATGGTGTTGACCTGTAACGGAAGGAATTTTACCATCACGATACCTGCGATAACAGCAACTAAGGATCCCGGAATCTTCTCCGTGATCTTCGGCATTACGATAAGGATCGCCAGGCAGACAAGACCTACGATCACCGCGTGGATATTCATGGTGCCGAAACCTGCCGCGAAAGCTTTTAACTTCTGCATAGTCTCGATGGTCTCCATGCCCGCCGGGTATGTCACGCCAAAGAAATCTTTTAACTGTCCGATCACGATGGTCACCGCGATACCGGAGGTGAATCCGGTAGTGATCGTAAATGGGATAAACTTAATCAAGGAACCAAGCTGGCAGAAGCCCATGATGACAAGGATGATACCCGCCATGATCGTTGCGACTGCCAGCCCTTCCACGCCGCTTCTCGCCACGATACCGGCTACGATGGTCGCGAACGCCGCTGTCGGCCCCGCGATCTGTACCTGGCTTCCGCCTAAGAATGAGATCACGAATCCTGCCGCGATGGCGGTGTAGATACCCTGCTCCGGTCCAACGCCGGACGCCAGTGCCAGCGCGATGGATAACGGAAGGGCGATGATGGCTACGATGATACCCGCCACGACGTCAGACATCAGCTGGGCACCGGAATACTTCTTCAATGTCGTGAACAACATTGGACGTATTTTTTCCATACTCAATATTCTCCTTTTTCTTACCTGGGGTGTGTTAAAGTAACTGTCTGGTCCTGAAAAAAGACCACGAGTATCTATTATACAGGAAAATATGAACCTGTCCAGTTTTTTCGAAATTTTGGCGAATATTGTTATGTTTTTAACGCAAAATTCCCCGCATATACCTGTTTTACAGATACACACGGGGAATTTATTACTTTTTGTAATTGTGTAACGATTCAGTACCTTCATAGTTACGCGCAAAAATCCATCCCAGATCAGCTTCGCTGATGGGATTTTTGTCTTCCAGCCTATGTTTTCTTACGGTCAGCGCAGCAAGTGCGCAGACCTACTGAACAGTTACTTGTAATTGCTTATAATCTCTGCAATTACATATTATTTTTCAGCGCTTTCCTTCTTCGCCTTGCTGTCCAGCGTATTTAAGCTCATGTCATTGTAATCTTCAAGATTCAGATTTCCCATCATCTTATCCACAACAAGGGCATTTGTCAGGGAACCTGTGACGTTGATCATGGTTCTCGGCATATCGATGATCGGGTCGATGGCTAAGATCGGGCTTACCATACCGAACTGCGCGCCCATGCCCACACCGGAAAGACCGACGGAGGCAGCCATGGTCGCTGTTCCAGGAATACCTGCGATTCCCAGGGAACCGATGGCCACAACGAAGATCGTCATCACGATCATCGTGATATCGATCGGGGTTCCTGTCACGTTACAGACATAGATGATTAAGAGTGCCGGGAAGATACCCGCGCATCCCTGCATGCCTGCAGTGGTGCCGAATCCGGCTACGAAACTTGCGGTACCCTGGTCAACACCAAGCTTCTTTGTCAGGGTCTCGATGGTCATCGGGAGGCATCCGACGCTGGAGCGGGAGGTGAACGCCATCAACATGGTCGCAAAAGATTTCTTCATGTAAACCACCGGGTTCAGTCCGTTTACCATCAGGAAGATCAGCTGGATAATAAACTGAACAGCCGCCGCCACATAGAGGGCGATGATAAATTTACCTACATCTAAGATGGAGGAAAGGCCTCTCTGGGCGATGGTGTTCGCGAGAAGTGCCATAACTGCCCACGGCATGTAGTCTAAGATCAGGAGCGCCATGTTGATCATCGCCTTGTGGGCCGCGTTGATCAGATCATATAACGGCTTTGCCGCTTCCTCGCTCTCGTAGTTGATCCACCAGATCGCGAGACCTAAGAACGCGGAGAAAATAACAAGACCGATGATGTTGCTGTCGACCATTGCCTGAACGATGTTTCCAGGGATCAGATTCTTGATGGTGGTGGCTACCGGAGTGATCTCCTTCGCCGTCGCGGTTCCGTCCTCAACGAGGGCAGCGCCCTTTCCAACTCCGAAGAGCAGGCCGATGACGATGCCGGTGACAGCGGCGATTGCAACCATGCCCATGGTGACCATGATGGTCTTCTTTACGAGCTTCGCCATGCTGTCGCCCTGTTTCATGTTGATGATGACCTGCATGATGGAGATCATGACTAACGGCACAACAATCATCTTGATCAGGCTTATGTAGCCGCTTCCGAACATCGCGAACCATGTGGTGGTCTCAGCGACGAAGGTCACATCCATCGGCGCATCCGGGAATCCGGCCGCGAACTGGATCGCAAGGCCGAGGACAAGTCCAAGACCTGTGCCGACCATGACGACTGCTGCGAAATCCATGTGTTTTTTATGGTATAAAACATGGATCAGGTAGAACAAGGCAGCAAGAACAGCGAGGAACACGATGGTCTTCACGTCGCTGATCATCATAAACTGCTGCAGAAATACGTTTTCCATAACTCTTTTCTCCTAAAATAGTTTTTCTGTGCCGCTCAAACAGCACATTTCTTCACGCTCCTCACGCGGAGAACTTTCTCCGACACGGTAAATTTCACCTCATATCCGGCAAATTCCATGCCGTAGACCCGGTCCGGGTCCTCCTGGTAGGACGGTCGGGGATCCTGAGACAGAACCACACGAAGCGGATCCCGCTTTTCTTCCGGCAGAATATCCAGAAATTCTTCCGGGATCTCCACTGCAAGCTCATACTCCTTCGTCTGGTCCGTGAAGCCGCCTTTCGCCTCCGGGTGACTGTCCGCGAAGGGAACGTAGGGCTTGATGTCAAAGACCGGCGTCCCATCCATCATGTCCGCCCCCGTGACGACTAAGACCGGAGCGCCGTTTTCCAGGTGTTCCACCCGTTTGAGTTCCACCACGGAAAGTCCCAACGGGTTTGGGCGGAACGGGGATCTCGTGGCAAAGACGCCGACTCTCGTGTTTCCGCCAAGCCTCGGCGGACGCACCGTCGCGGACCAGTTTCCCGGTCTTCTGACATTCTCCGAAAACTCCCAGATCAGCCAGAGATGGGAAAACTCCTCGATCCCCCGGACCGCCTCCGGGCTGGAAAATTCCGGTTCGAAGACGATCCTGGCTTCCAGATCTCCCGTCAGGCCGCTCTGTCTCGGGATCCCGAATTTTGTCGGGAAATCTGTGTGGATGTACGCCACCGGGCGGATGATATGGTTCGCATTCCGATCTTCTCTTTTTCCTGCTGCCATACTTTCTCCTCCTCGATCCGTTTTTCCACTCTGCCCTCCGTTCATAAGGCAGACCTGCACTTCAAACCAGAATCATTCTCTCACCGGCATTTTCACCGTTTCATGACTGTTTCGTCAATCCTCTGATTCTCCCATCCACTTCTTCAGATCCGCCATCATCTTCTTCGCGTCCATGACACCGATCTGATATGTCTTTTCGATCTCCTCGGCGCTCTTGCAGATCCTCGGGATCGTGAGAGGAACGCTGGGACGGATCACGAAAACTTCGCCTTTCTTTTCCAGCTTTTCAATATTCCGGATACTCATGTTGTACTCGACTGCCCGGTTCTTTAACGCCTCGGCAAACTTCGGATATTTATGGTACACGATATCCGCCATCCAGGCATTCTCCGGCTTCTTCCGGTACTCTAAGTCTCTCGTGAGGACTACCACATTTTTCCTGTAGCCCAGTTTTCGGAACGCCTCCACCGGGACGCTGTCCGTACATCCGCCGTCGAGAAGCTTTCTTCCGTCAAGCTCCACAAACTGTGAAACATACGGGAGAGACGCCGACGCCCGGATATAGTCGATATCCCGCTTCATATCGTGAAGCTTCGCGTAGACCGGCTTTCCCTTCTCCACATCGCTGCAGACCGCGTAAAAGTCTGTATGCCCTTTATTCTTATTAAACATGTCATAATCATAAAGATCCAGGACTTCCGGCAGTTCATGGTAGCAGAAATCCGTGTCCACAAGATTCCCTGTACGGACCAGGTTCTCGGCGCTCATAAAGCGCTTGTCCGCGCAGTATTTCTTATAATACCGGATACTTCTTCCCTTCTGTCCAGAAAGATAGCTGGCTCCATGGACCGCTCCCGCCGAAACACCGATCACCCCGTCAAAGGTGACGCCTTCATCCAGAAATACATCCAGAACTCCCGCCGTATAGATGCCGCGCATGCCGCCGCCTTCCAGCACAAGTCCTGTTTTGTTCTTATTTATCTCCATCTTCTGATCCATCTTAAAGTTCCTCCTTTCCTGCTCACTGTGACATGTCTTTGCTGGATCTTTCCTCTAAAAGACGCGTCAGATAAGTATTTTACAACGAAAGCGGCCTCCCGTCAAGGAAGCCGCTTTTATTTACGCGTGCAACGAGCCAAAGTCCATGCCTGCATGAGACCCTGGCAGCTGCCGCGATAACTCTTTGATCTATTGCTTTGCAGTCCGAATCAGAAAAACCTGCTGCCCCGCACTTAGTCCACCAGTTTCTCCAGCTCGCTCACATACTCCGTCTTGTCGCTGGTCACATGACCGGCTTTCGCGGCATATAAGGAGACTGCCGTCTGGGCCTTCTTCACCGGCTGCATCGTTCCGGCTCCCGCCACGCAGCCGCCCGGACATGCCATGCCTTCCAACAGATATCCGTTGTATTTTCCGGCCTTGGCGAGCTGTAAGAGCTTCTTGCACTCCTTTAAGCCCTCGGCGTTCGCCACCTTGATCTCCTTATCCGGATACATCTGATTGATCACATCCACAACAGACTTCGCGACGCCGCCGGCAACCGCGAAGTTTCTTCCGTCCTTGGATGCCGCGTTGACTCCGCCTTCGTCCTCCGCGATGTTCTCGATATCCACATGTCTCGCGTCAAAGATTCCCGCCATCTCCTCGAAGGTCAGGACGAAATCCACCTCGCTCCGCACGGATCTTCTCATGGCTTCCAGTTTTTTCGCCGCGCATGGTCCGATAAAGACGACTTTCGCCTTCTCATGCTGTTTCTTGATGAGTCTCGCAGTGAGCGTCATCGGCGTCAGCGCCATGGAAATGCAGTTCGCGTGATCCGGGAACAGTTTTTTCGCCATCATGGACCAGGCCGGACAGCAGGATGTTGCCATAAACGGAAGCTGTTCCGGGACTTCCTTCACGAAGTCCTCCGCCTCCTGCACCGCGCAGAGGTCCGCGCCGATGGCAACCTCAAAGACGTCCGCAAAGCCCAGGGCTTTCATGGCAGCTCGGAGCTTTCCAGGTGTGACCTTCGGACCAAACTGGCCCACAAAGGCCGGTGCCACAGCGGCGTACACTCTCTCCCCAGTCTGGATCGCGCGGATGACCTGGAAGATCTGGGACTTGTCCGCGATGGCTCCAAACGGGCAGTTTACGAGGCACTGTCCGCAGGAGACGCACTTATCGTAGTTGATGTCCGCCTTTCCGTTCTCGTCCGAGTGGATGGCATCCATGCCGCAGGCCGCTGCGCAGGGGCGCTCCTGGATGATGATGGCATGGTAGGCACAGACGTTCGCGCACTGTCCGCACTTGATGCACTTATCCGGGTCGATCTTCGATCTTCCGTTTGTGCGGTCAAGGCTCACCGCGTCCTTCGGGCAGACCTCCACACACGGATGGGCGAGACAGCCCTGGCAGCCGTCCGTCACGTAGACCCGTTTTTCCGGACATGCGTTGCAGGCGAACTTGATCACGTTGATGAGCGGCGGTGTATAGTATGTCTCCGGTTTGTCCGCCTCCTCGATTCCGTGGGAAACCGGTGCCGGGTCCGATGCCCCGCGGTACGGAAGTCCCATGGCGAGACGGAGCCGTTCGCTCACGATCGCCCTCTCTAAAAATACATCATTCCGGAAGTTTCCAACTTCCCCCGGAATGATCTTATATGGAAGTTCCTCAATTCGTTTGTCCACCGGCCATTCCGTGTGGTATGCCATTCTCGCTACTTCCCTAAAGATCCGGTGCCGGATCTCCTGGATCCTTGTCTCTACGCCTCTCATAAGCTTTCCCTCCAATTATGATCTTTTTCATGATTCCGCTCTCTCTGGCAGATTCCATGTTTTCCCCTTATTTTTTATATCTGATACCCTTTTTTCCATAACTGTTTTTATATTCACAGTTGATCTTGCTCTTGTTAAAAATATAACACTTATCTCCGTTTCATTCAAGTCTTATTCCCTTTTCTATCCATGAATTTTTCCGCATGCCGCATTGTTTTTCCATGAGCGGTCTCTATTGGTATAAATCATTTGCATTTTATTTTATCTCATTTTATAATAAAATCAGTTTTATCACTGAAAGGAGATTTTTCCCATGGCATTCAAAGAAGTTGATATCAAAAGTCTGAATTTTAATCCGTTCACAAAGATCGGTTCTGAGTGGATGTTGATCACCGCAGGCGACGAGTCCGGCTGCAACACCATGACAGCAAGTTGGGGCGGCCTCGGCGTTCTCTGGGGCAAGAATGTTGCCACCTGCTATATCCGTCCGCAGCGCTACACAAAGAAATTCGTGGACGCGAACGATACATTTACCCTGTCCTTCTACGGACCAGAGTACAAACAGGCACTCTCCATCTGTGGTTCCAAGTCCGGACGCGACTGCGATAAGGTCAAGGAAGCTGGCCTTACCCCGTATTTCACAGACGGAACAGCCGCTTTCGAGGAGGCCAATATGATCTTCGTTTGCAAAAAGCTCTACGAGGGCGAGATCAAACCGGAGAACTTTATCGCGAAGGAGAGCGACGGAAAGTGGTATCCGGAGAAGGATTACCACACCGTATATATTGCAGAGATCACGAAGGTTCTTGTCAAAGAATGATCGGTTGATTCTCTTACATAGCCATCTACACCGGCCAATTTAAAATTATCTTGAAAAGATCAGCCTTATGGCTGGATTTTTCAATACTCAAAAGTATCATAAAAGGCATGTGCGATCAGATTTTCTGATTTCCACATGCCTTTTCTTTTCTGCAAACAAACGAATTGTTCAATTTTTATCTGCTTTTTATATTTTTCCTACATCTCCCGTGCAGTCCTGATCGTCTCCATCGCCTTCCTATACGCATGGGCGAAATACAGGATCTCCGCCACCGCCGTCAGGGACCAGGAGCAGCTGTATAACAGGTACAGGGACGGGATCGTCTTAAAGTAGGCGAAGACCGTGTAGACCCAGGCCACACGGAACACGCAGGAACCCAGGATCACGATGATCATCGGGGCCAGGCTCTTTCCGAGAGCCCTGGACGCCGCGATGGTGCAGTCCATGAAGGCGGAGATCCCGTAGGAGAATCCCATGATCGTGAGACGCTTCATTCCCGCCGCCATGACTTCCGGATCACTTGTAAACAAGGAAAGGAACTGTTTTCCGAACACCACCAGGAGAAGTCCCATGGCAAGCCCGATTCCAAAGGAATAGGCGAGACTCACGAAATAGCTGTCCCGCACGCGCTTTCTGTTTCCGGAACCGTAGTTCTGTCCCATAAAGCTTGCGCACGCCGTGTAGAACGCCGCCATCACATCGTAGATCAGCGCATCCGCGTTTGCCGCCGCGGAGTTTCCGGCAACCATCACCGCGCTGAAGGAGTTGACACCGAGTTGCACGAAGAGGTTCGCGATTCCGAAGATCGCGTTCTGGAATCCAGACGGGATGCCAAGCTTCAGGATCGCCTTTGCTTTATCTTTGGAAAGTTTCAGGCTTCCGATCTGTAGCGCAAAGTCCGCGTGGCTTCTGAACAGGGCAAAAATAATCAGGAACGCGGAAAGGCACTGGGATAAAGCGCTGGCCAGCGCCACGCCCACAACGTCCAGTCTGCAGACGATGACGAAAAACAGGTTTAAGAGCACGTTCACGATTCCCGCGAGAAACAGATACCGGAGCGGACGTCCTGTGTCCCCCGCCGCGCTGAACACCGCGTTTCCGAAGTTGTAGATCGCAAGCGCCGGGATTCCCAGGAAGTAGATCTTTATGTATAAGGATGCCTTATCGATCAGCTCCTCTTTCGTCTTTAAGAGCTCCAGAACGCCGCGGGAGGTCGTGACTCCCAAAAGAAGCAGGATCAGGCCGATCACGATGCTCAATAAGAACGCCGAGTGGACCGTCTCCGACAAAGACTTTTTATTTTTCGCTCCGATGTAGAGCGCCGTCAATACATTGATTCCGCCGGAGACACCGATCAGGAATCCTGTATACATGGAAATCAGCGTCGTCGTAGATCCAACGGCTCCAAGAGACATCGCCCCGGCAAACTGTCCGATGACCGCGATATCCGACATGTTAAATAGTACCTGCAGCAGGTTTGACAGCATCAATGGCACACTGAAAAACAGGATCTGCTTCTTCAGTGACCCCCGTGTCATATCCATACTTACCTGGCTCATCGCAATTCCCCCATTTTCTTTATTCCTGCAGCATATCATATCGCGGATCCCCCATCCGTAAAATCTGCACGCAGGAAAGTACCCGTTTACTTCCGCAGATGTGGCGATCCAACACATTCACATTGCGTCAGATCTTTCAATCTCCAAGCATTATAATGGATTCTCCAGGAAACTTCAACCGCTGTTTTCACTTTTCTATATTCGTTTTCAGAAGTCCCCGACACCGTCTCCTCTTTCCCAATCTTCCCTTATTTTCCGCCCTCTTTACACCTTCTTAGCGGAATTTTAACGCCATTTTCCCCTTTCCGTCCCACCGCGATTCTTGACTTTTAAAAATTCCGGCGCTAAAATACTGAATGAATTGGCAGGAATCGGCGTGAAGTGATATGCGAAACGGTTTTTTGCCTTTTTTCTTTCTAAATTATTATATAAGGATAAACAGAGAAAAGATAACATCCAGCTTTATACCACCGGTCTGTTATCAATATGAGAGAATACCATTATGAGAAAGTTACTGATCGGAATCGATGTCGGTTCCACCACAACAAAGATCACGGTCCTGGACGCTGAGACCGAAACACTTTTATATTCTGATTACCGCCGTCACCACGCGGACCAGCTCGCGAGCGTCCTCTTCGCGATCCGTGAAGCGGCAGAAAAATTCCCGGAAGCCGAGGCCAGAGTCATCCTCACCGGTTCCGGCGCGAAACCTGTAGCGGAAGCTGCGGACACCCCCTATATCCAGGAGGTCGTCGCAAACTCCATCGCCTTAAAGAAGACCTACGAGACCGTGGGAACCGCCATCGAGCTTGGCGGACAGGACGCGAAGATCATCTTCTTTAAAAATGACACAAAAACCGGTGCTCTCCACGTTGCGGACATGCGAATGAACGGAAGCTGTGCCGGAGGAACCGGCGCCTTCATCGACGAGGTCGCTTCCATTCTCCAGACACCGCCGGAAAAGATGAACGAACTGGCAGGAAAGGGAACCTGCGTCTACGATATCTCCGGCCGCTGCGGCGTCTACGCGAAGACCGATATCCAGCCCCTGTTAAACCAGGGTGTCGCAAAAGCCGATATCGCCCTCTCCTCCTTCCACGCCATCGCGAAGCAGACCATCGGCGGGCTGGCCCAGGGTCTTGACATCCGCACCCCTGTCGTCTTCGAGGGCGGTCCACTGACCTTTAACCCGAAGCTCATCGATGTCTTTTCCGAGCGCTTAAACTTAAAAGACGGGGAACGCTTGGTTCCGGAACACCCGGAGATCATGGTGGCCTACGGCGCTGCCCTCTCCTTAAACGGCATGTTCAAGGAATCTGATGAAACGGTCGAAGCTGCAGGTGTTTCCTCCTACCTCGCCGTGAAAGACTGGATATCCAGGCTGGAACATGTCCAGGAGACCATCAAGGATCAGCGTCTCCATGAGCATGTCCAGACAGGACAGCCTTTCTTCTCCTCCAGAGAGGAATATGACACCTTTTTAAAAGAACACCCGAAGGGAGATTTCACACCGCCGCCCCTGACCCCTGGAACTACGGTCCAGGCATGGCTGGGCATCGACTCCGGAAGCACCACGACAAAATTTGTCCTCATGGGCGATGACGGAAAGCTCCTGGACTTCTTCTACGCTTCCAACCAGGGCGATCCCCTGACGGTGGCGAAAAATGCCCTGATCACCATGAGAAACCGGTTCCGCGACGCGGGAGTGACCTTGGATATCCTTGGCTGCGGCTCCACCGGCTACGGGGAACTCCTGTTTTCCAAGGCCTTTTCCACCGAGTACCATGTGGTGGAGACCGTTGCCCACGCGAGAGCCGCCTTCCAGTACATGCCGGATATTACCTTCCTTCTCGACATCGGCGGCCAGGACATGAAGGCCATCTGGCTGGACCATGGAATCATCACGAACATCCTGGTCAACGAGGCATGTTCCTCAGGCTGCGGATCGTTCCTCGAAAACTTTGCTTCCACCTTAAAGATTCCGGTGACGGAGATCGCCTCCGCCGCCTTCCGTGCGGAAAATCCGGCAGTTCTCGGAAGCCGCTGCACCGTCTTCATGAACAGCAGCATCGTCACCGAGCAGAGAAACGGCAAGAAGCCGGAGGACATCATGGCGGGACTCTGCCGCTCCATCATCGAGAATGTCTTCACAAAGGTCATCCGGATCTCAAACCTTGATTCTCTGGGTGATAAGATCATGGTCCAGGGCGGAACATTCCGGAATGACGCGGTACTCCGCGCCTTTGAGCAGTACACGGGAAGAAAGATCGTCCGCGCCCCGTACCCGGGAATGATGGGTGCCATCGGCACCGCCATCCTCACGAAGGAGGCCATGGCAGACGGAAAGAAAAAGCGGACATTCATCGGCCTCGACGCCATGGATTCCTTCTCCTACACCCAGGAAGCCAACATGCCCTGTCCGTTCTGCACGAACCACTGCAAGCGCACCGTCGTCTGTTTCCCAAACGGACAGTCCTGGGTCACAAACAACCGCTGCGAGCGGGGCGAGGTCTTAGGTGACCCGAAAGACCCGTCGGTCCAGAAGATCCAGCGGGAGCGCACAGAAAAGCAGGCGAAGGTTCCAAACTGCTATAAGATCCGCGAGTCCCTATTATGGAAAGACTACCCTGTTCCGGAACATGTGACCGACCGGAATATCACCATCGGAATCCCCCGGGTACTCTCCTTCTGGGAGACCATGCCCTTTTGGTCCACGTTTTTTCGCTCCTTAGGCTTCACGGTTCGCGTGTCCGCCCCCAGCAGCCACAAGCTCTACGAAGAAGGTCTCTACGCGGTAGCTTCCGACACGGTGTGCTTCCCGGCAAAGCTTGTCCACGGACATATCCGCAGTCTCGCGAAAATGCATGTGGACCGGATCTTCATGCCGTCCATCACCTCCGTGCAGTCGGAAAACAAGGAAAAGACCAGCGAGTGGATGTGCGCCATCGTAAAGGGCTATCCCCTCGTCATCAAGAACTCCGACAATCCGGAACATGTTTTCGGAATTCCATTTGATGATCCGCTGTTCCACTGGTATACAACGAAAGACCGGGACAAACAGCTGACAAAATACATAAAAGATACCTACAATATCCCTGACGCCAAGATCAGAGAAGCGATCCGCTTTGCCGACATGGCGGAAGCTTCCTTCCATCAGGAGCTTTCCGCCGCCGGAGAAGCGATCTTAAAGCAGGTGACGGAAGAAAACCGGTACGCGGTGGTCCTGGCATCGAGACCGTATCAGAATGATCCTCTCGTGAACCACAACCTTCCGGAGATGTTCACGAGTCTCGGGATCCCGGTGCTCACCGCCGACGCTGTTCCTGGTGTCAACGACGTGGACCTCACGAACAGCCGTCTCGATGTGGTAAACAACTACCACGCGAGGATGCTGGGTTCCGCCGTCATCACCGCCGGGAATCTGCACCTGGAGTATGTCCAGATCGTAAGCTTCGGGTGCGGACATGACGCCTACCTCTCCGACGAGATCATAAGGCTCATGAAGCAGGTCTCCGGAAAGATCCCGCTCGTCTTAAAGCTCGACGAGAGTGAGATCCAGGGACCGCTGCGGATCCGCGTCCGCTCTTTTATAGAGACGGTCCGCATGCAGAGGGAGAAGCATGAGGACGTGGAAGTCCATGCGCTGGCGGATCCCTATCCGGTAAAGTATGAGAAGAAAGACCGAAAGGAACGCATCGTTCTCGTTCCGAACACCTCCCACGCCTTCTGCCGCGTCATGTCCGCAGCCATGGCGAAGCAGGGACTCCGCGCGGAACCGCTGCCCATCGGCCGGGACGAGGCGATCCGGCTTGGAAAGAAGTATGTCCACAACGACATCTGCTTCCCGGCCCAGATCGTCATCGGCGAGGCGCTTGCCGCCTTAAAGAGCGGAAAGTATGATGGAAAAGAGGTTGCCATCGCCACCGGAAAGTACATCGGCGACTGCCGCCTGACCCACTACAGCGCGCTTTTAAGAAAAGCCTTGGATGACGCGGGATTTTCCGACGTGCCGATCCTCACGAACGACGACGCGGACTTCCATAACCTCCATCCTGGTTTCCGCTTAAGTCTCCCGTCGGCTCTCCGGATCGCCTACGCGCTTCCGATGATCGATATTCTCGAGGAACTTTTAAGGAAGATCCGGCCCTATGAGCTCACAAAGGGAAGTGCCGACGCTGCTTTCAACCGGGCTTTGGATGCCTTCGTCGACGGACTTTCCGCCCACGGGGTAAACGGCGCGAAGAGGGGATTTTCAAAGGCCATCGAGATCATGAAGCAGGTTCCTTACGACCGCTCCCACCCGAGACCTACCGTGCTGATCGTCGGAGAATACCTCTTAAACTTCCACCCGGGTGCCAACCACGATATCGAGGCATTTTTAGAGCAGAACGGCTTTGAGATCATCGAGGCCCGCATGTCCGATGTCATCCAGAAGTCCTACTTCTACCGGGATATGCAGGTGCGGGAATATCACTTAAATAAGCCGCTTCCGGAGAAGATGTGGTACCGGACGGCAGACTTATTCTTCGACCTCGCCCACGACGCGGCGGACAAGATCGCGAAAGCCCATCCTCTTTACACAGAACCGGCTGTCCGGCTTCCGGAACTCGTAAAGAAGAGCGACCCGATCATCCACCACACCTTTGACGCCGGAGAAGGCGTCCTGATCCCGGGCGAGATCCTGCACCACGCCGCCCACGGCTGCCGCGCCTTCGTGATCCTGCAGCCATTCGGCTGTCTGCCGAACCACGTGGTGGGCCGCGGAATCTCCAAGCGCTTAAAAGAGCTCTACCCGGATG
>CAVIYT010000135.1:9289-10260 GCA_963646925.1 Paludibacteraceae bacterium | reverse complement strand
GTATGAACTGGAAATCACAGCAGATGGATATAAAAATAACCTGACAGGAACGGTGACTGCTGCGGAGAAGAAAGCAGAGACAGAGGAATATCAGTACCTGCTCATGAATATTCCGTACAGCGAATTCTATGCTGCTGAAGTAAAAGAAAATGATGTGGCTGTGGATGCGGTTTCTTCCGCAACAAAGACAAAAACGAAAACAGGCAGTCTTGTTGGCGGTTCTTATCATACAGATGAATCGGGAGAAAGCATCGATGGTGTGACCTATCCGGTTCGAGTAGTTAAGGGAACGGATCTAACTGCATTTAAACAGATCACAGATGATGCTCATCTGACAATTACCGTGACAAATCGCGGAAAGGAAACCACAACCGATTATAATGGAAAGGATGCCCTGTTCCAGAGCGAAGACTATTCCTACTATATTCTTTCTGAAAAACCGGAATACTACAAAGAACTTACTGTAAATGAAGATGGAACTCTTACATTTGGTGACATTCAGACAGAGAAAGAAAATGTTGCGAGCAGCGCGAGCGCGGAGCTTCTGACTGAGAGCAGTTATGGTGATTACCAGATCAAATTTACGGAGATTTCAGAGAATATCAGTAATGCTTCTAAAGTCTATGGTGTTGTTCTCCATACAGAGGAAGGCGAGGATTATGCTCTGCGCCATCTGGAAAATATATGGTTGAAAACAAACCTTGCGTGGTCAGCAGGATTTGTAACAACAACGCATGGAAATCAGCTCTCTTCCAGACACTATGAGTCTATGATGGGTAAAACGATCACAAGTCTGACTTATTATACAGACCAGGGTGTATTCGAGATCACATTGAAGGATGAACTTTATGTGCCGGTAAAATTTGCGCATGACGGTTTTGAAGTTGCAGATGCGGCAACATCTTCCAATGCCACGGAAATAACAGGCCTGGGTAGTATTCCGGATGATTATGATGCAAAATATACCGTGA
>CAVIYT010000135.1:0-9279 GCA_963646925.1 Paludibacteraceae bacterium | reverse complement strand
GGAGATGTGAAAGAGTATTTTACTGTTGATACTGAAAACAATGAGATCAAATGGGATGCTGATACAGCGATAGGTATTTATACGTTATCGGCAAGGGATGCGAATGGTAAGTATGCAGATATTTCCACAGAATTCACTCTGTATACAGACATTATTCCGGTAGAAGCAAAAAAAGATGAAAAAGGAGTTTGGGTATTAACAGCGTCAAATGCATCTAAAGCAGAGATGAATTCTTATTTGACTTCAATTTCATCGGTAGAAGTAAATGGAACGGCATATGCAGCGAGTGGGCGTGGTTCTGTGCAGATTATTGATCCCAAAACGGGAAAAATCAACACTAACGCTAAGAACGGTAAAGAGAATATCTTTGAGGATGGTAAAACGTATCAGATTAAAGTAGCAGCAATCGGATACAAAACAGATTATGAGTTTGAGATGGAAGTAGGAAATTCTTCAGAGGATACAGATACTGATCTTGCTGATGAAGGTAAAACTACAGTTTCCGCCGAGGCAGCAGATATTAAGAAAACAGCTGAAGTGGAGAAAAAATAGAATAACAAGTCTATTTTTAAAATAAAATAGTCAATTTGAGAAACAGAGATTTCACGAACCGGAGCAGGAACGTGGGGTCTCTGTTTTTTGTGCGTGGGGAAATTCTAGGGAATTTTCTATTGTCAAAAAGGCACTAATGCGCCTAAGACATGCACTGGCGCGAGGATACAGATCGTCGCAAGTGACCGTGTACGGCACAGGAATGTGCTGAACTTTGTCAGTGCAGAGACCGGTGCTTCTGACGTGGTATGTTTAAAAATCTAGTCATAATGAAAAAAATACTTGCATAAATATACATATAGAGTTATAATTATGCAAAAGTATTCAAAAAATATTTACGGTCTCCATCCGCACCCCACACATTCAGGCGGGTGGGAGGCGAACCTGGGATCCAGAAGAATCTATGAGCGAGAGGAGAACAACTATGAAGCCAAAGGTATATATTGACGGAAAAGAAGGAACCACCGGACTCCAGATCTACGACAGACTTGCATCGAGAGATGATATTGAACTCCTGCTAATTGATGAAGCGAAGAGAAAAGACGCGGATGAGAGAAAGAAACTCATCAACGCGGCGGATATCACTTTCCTCTGCCTGCCGGACGCGGCGGCGAAGGAAGCGGTGAGCTTTGTGGAGAAAGATTCCGCGAGGATCATCGATGCCTCCACGGCACACCGTGTTGCCCCTGGCTGGGCATACGGAATTCCGGAGCTCTCCGATGCGCATAAAGATGCAGTTGTGCATGCGAAATTTACCGCAAATCCTGGCTGTCACGCGTCAGGATTCGTGATTCCGGTCTACCCACTTGTGGCGGCTGGAATTATCCCGAAGGAGACGCCACTCACCGTATTTTCCCTCACCGGATACTCCGGCGGCGGAAAGAAGATGATCGCGGAGTACGAGTCCCCGGAGAAGCCGGAGTTCTACAATACACCGAGAATCTATGGCTTAAGCCTCAAACACAAACATCTCCCGGAGATGCAGAAGATCTGCGGACTGGATGTTCCGCCGGTGTTCTGTCCGATTGTGGATGACTATTATAAAGGAATGGCAGTGACGGTCATGCTGCAGAATTTCATGTTGAAGGGAAATCCCACAGCGAAGGATATCCACGAGGCGCTGGCTGCCCACTACGACGGAAAGAAAGTCGTAAAAGTCCATCCGTTCGGATATGAGGATCCGATGATCGCTGCTGGGATCATGGCTGGAAAGGACAGCATTGAGCTTGTGGTAAACGGACATGAAGATCAGACGATCATCACGGCGCTGTTTGACAACCTCGGAAAAGGCGCGTCCGGCGCGGCAGTGGAGAATATGAACCTGATGCTGGGATTCGAAGAGACAGCAGGACTGAATCTTTAAGAGATATGGATTTGAAACTGGTCAGATATCGGTAAATACCGAATGCAATAGAATGCCTGAGCTGTTTACAGGCAAAATCTGAAAAAGAAGGGGAAATTTTATGGAAAATCTGAAACCGGAGACAAGAGCGGGCGTCCTCGTTGAGGCACTTCCGTATCTTCAGGAATACAACGGAAAGATCGTAGTCGTAAAATACGGCGGAAACGCCATGATCAATGAGGATTTAAAAGAGGCGGTCATCCATGACATCGTTCTCTTAAACCTTTTGGGCGTCAAAGTCGTTCTCGTCCACGGCGGCGGTCCGGAGATCGGGGACCTCTTAAAGAAGACGGGAAAAGAGTCCAAATTTATCAAAGGTCTCCGCTACACGGACAAAGAGACTATGGATGTTGCCCAGATGGTTCTCTGCGGAAAACTCAATAAGAACCTGGTAACACTCTTAAAGAACGCCGGAGGAAAAGGCGTGGGCCTGGGCGGCATGGACGGCGGACTGTTCGAGGCGGTCAAATTAAACGACCCGGACGGAACAGAATATGGCTATGTGGGCGATATCGTGAAGACAAACCCGCAGATCGTCCTCGACATGCTGGAAAAAGGCTACATCCCGGTAGTCACCTGTATTGCCGCGGGCATCGATGACTCCTGCAATTACAACATCAACGCGGACACGGCGGCGGAGAAGCTTGCCATCGCGTTAAAGGCGAAGAAGCTGATCATGCTGACAGACGTAAGAGGACTCTTAAGAGATCCGTCGGATGAATCCACTCTGATCAAACGCCTGAAGGTTTCGGAAGTTCCGTCACTCATCAAAGAGGGCGTCATCAAGGGCGGCATGATCCCGAAGGTCAACTGCTGCGTAGAGTGCGTCCGCCGGGGCGTGGAGCGCGCGAACATCCAGGACGGCCGTGTGCCGCACTCGATCTTAATCGAGCTTCTCACAAACGAAGGTGTCGGAACCATGTTCTCATAAAAGACAGAGATGCGCACACGCGCGAATCTGCCGAATCAGTTGCCACAGGAGGTACGATATGACAGCGAAAGAAATAAAGAAAAAAGATTCAGAATATATCATGCATACATATGGACGGTTCGATATCGTCCTTGACCACGGAAAAGGTGCAACGCTCTGGGATGCGGACGGAAAACAGTATGTGGACCTGACCTCCGGAATCGGAGTCAACAGCTTAGGCCACGGAAATCCGGCGATCGTGAGTGCAGTCGCGAAACAGGCGGAAAAACTCATGCACGCCTCAAACCTCTACTACACGGAGCCTATGGTGAGCGCCGCGGAGAAGCTTGTGACAGCCACAGGAATGGGAAAAATCTTCTTCGCAAACTCCGGCGCGGAGGCAAACGAGGGCGCCATCAAACTCGCGAGAAAGTATTCCTTCGATAAATACGGAGAGGGAAGAAACACCATCGTGACACTGATCCAGTCCTTCCATGGAAGAACTGTTACAACCTTAAAAGCCACCGGACAGGAGAAGTTCCACCAGTACTTCTTCCCGTTCACAGAAGGGTTTGCCTACGCGAAGGCAAACGACCTGGCGGATGTGACCGCAAAGGCTGACAAGACCTGCTGTGCGGTCATGATGGAGATGATCCAGGGCGAGGGCGGTGTTCTGCCGCTTGATAAGGAATTCGTCCAGGGTGTCGCGAAATTCTGTAAGGAGAACGACATCCTGCTCATCGTGGATGAGGTCCAGACCGGTATCGGAAGATGCGGCAGTCTCTTCGCCTACGAGCAGTACGGAATCGAGCCGGATATCGTGACCATGGCAAAAGGTCTCGGCGGCGGACTGCCGATCGGCGGCGTGATGGCTGCGAAGTCATGCGAGGATGTTATGGGACCGGGAACCCACGGATCCACCTTCGGCGGAAACCCGGTGAGCGCGGCATCCGCGAATGTGGTTCTCGACACGGTGATGAAGCCGGAATTCTTAAAAGAAGTCGAGGAAAAGGGCGCTTACATCAAAGAAAAAGTCCTGGGATTCCACTCCCCGGCAGTGAAGAATGTCCGCGGTATGGGACTCATGCTGGGCATCATTGTGGATCCGGAAAAGCGCGCCGGATATGTGGCAAAGCTTATGGAAAAGGGCGTTCTCGTCCTGACAGCCGGAACGGACGCGATCCGTCTGCTTCCGCCGCTTGTTATTACATATGAAGAGATCGATCAGGCACTTGAGGCCATGAAAGGGGTATTTGAATCATGAATCATTTATTAAAATTAATGGATCTCAGCACGGAGGAGATCACTGGAATTCTGGATCTGGCAGACCAGTTAAAATATGAAAGAAAGCACAACATTCCGCACGAGCTCTTAAAGGGGCAGACTCTCGGAATGATCTTCCAGAAATCTTCCACGAGAACACGTGTCTCCTTCGAGACAGGAATGTATCAGTTAGGCGGACATGCGCTGTTCCTGTCCTCCAGAGACTTACAGATCGGCCGCGGCGAGCCGGTTCAGGATACCGCCCGCGTGCTGTCCCGCTACCTTGACGGAATTATGATCCGTACCTTCGAGCAGAAGGAAGTGGAAGACCTCGCGAAATTCGGTTCTATTCCGATCATCAACGGACTTACCGATTTTTGCCACCCGTGCCAGGTTCTTGCGGACCTCATGACGATCCGTGAGAAATTCGGAAGCTTCTCCGGCCTCAAGATGTGCTTCATCGGCGACGGCAACAACATGGCAAACTCCCTGATCGTCGGTGGCTTAAAGGTCGGCATGAACGTGGCTGTGGCGACACCGGACGGATATAAGCCGGACGGCGCTGTCCTGGAATTCACAAAGGGATACGGCGATAAATTCGCCCTCGAGAGCGATCCGTTTATGGCGGCAGCAGGCGCTGACATCGTGATCACAGACACATGGACCTCCATGGGCGAGGAAGCGGAGAAAGAGGAGAGAAAGAAAGTCTTCAAGGACTACCAGATCAACAAGCAGCTCCTCACAGCCGCAAACGCGGGCGCTATGGTCCAGCACTGCCTCCCGGCATACCGCGGACAGGAGATCACCGAGGAAGTTTTCGAGGAACACGCTGATGAGATCTTCAACGAGGCGGAGAACCGTCTGCACGCGCAGAAGGCTGTTATGGTGAAGCTGATGAAGAAAGACTGATCAGGAATGGCTTCAGTCTTGGAATGAAGATAGGAAAAGTTGGAAAATTGAGGGTTCTTGCGGGTGCGAAAAAGCGCCTGCGGGGCCCTTTTTTGTGTGCACAAAGCCGCAGTTTCATGTCTGTGACTGTCTGGAATGATTAAATAAGCCAGCTATAATTCTTTTCGGTTTATATAAAGTTTATGAAATTTTAACAGATGTTTCCTAGGGAAAGCTATGCCTGCGTGTTATACTATGACTATATTTATAAAACTTTTCGATGAATGATGACGGCGGACTGCATGGAACTTTGCGTGCCTGTCAGTCGAAATAGAAAAGGTTTTATGTGCAGGAGGCAGAAATTATGGAGATCCATGAATTTTATATACCATCCAGCAGCGGCCTGGCGAATCTTCACTGCATGGAGTGGATTCCAAACGGCGAGGTAAAAGCCATCGTCCAGATCGCCCACGGAATGATGGAACATGTGGGGAGATACCGGGAGTTTGCGGAATTCCTTGCGGGACACGGGATCTATGTCCTTGGAAACGACCATTTAGGCCATGGAAAGACCGCGGCGGCGGAGGAAGACCGGGGATATTTCGGAGAATATGGCGGTCCTGTCTCCGTGATCCGCGATCTGCGCCGTGTGACGGTTCATGCCCGGAGAAAATATCCGGGTGTTCCGCTCTTCCTTTTGGGCCACAGCATGGGTTCCTTCTTTGCGAGACGGTATCTCACAGTTTACAAGGATGGGATCGACGGCGTGATCTTACTCGGAACCGGAGCGCCGAAGGATGCCGAGGTGCGGTTCGGATACATGCTGGCAGATTCTGTCTGCAAACGAAAGAGTACAAGATACAGAAGCAGAATGCTCTACAACCTGTCCCTTGGAAACTACAACCGGAAATTCAAACCGGTAAAAACACCCTACGACTGGCTGTCCAGGGATGAAAAGAAAGACCGCGCCTTCGGGGATGATCCGCTGACGAACTTTATCTTCACGGCGGGCGCGTACCGGGATTTCTTCGAAGTGATCTTAAAGACCGCAAAGCTTGAAAAAGCAGGAAAAATGCGCACCGACCTCCCGATCCTGATCCTCTCCGGAAGCAAAGACCCGGTGGGTGAGGAGACAAAGGGTGTGCGGAGAGTCTATGACCGATACGATAAAGCAGGGGCGGAAGATCTGTCCATCGGCTTTTACGAGGACGCAAGACATGAACTCTTAAATGAACTCAACCGCGACCAGGTATCCGGGGATATTCTGGAGTGGATCGAGGAGCATGAAAACAACAAATAAAAAGTGGCAGACTGTCTGCACTGATTCGTGCGTCAGTCTGCTGAAAAATCAATATATTTCTTAAATATTCTAAAATATATCTATATTATCAACAATGGTGAAAACTCACCTGTCAAAAAATAGTTCTGAAAAATTCGGCAATGCAAAAACATCTTAAACATGTTTAGAAAGGAGTCTTTTTGTTCAGTAAAATCAACAGCATATACCTTATCGGCATGGAGGGAAAAAATGTGACCGTGGAGGCGGACGTCAGCGACGGACTTCCAGGTCTGATTCTTGTGGGCTATCTCGCGTCCGAAGTCCGGGAAGGCGGCGACCGGGTACGGACGGCGATCAAAAATCTGGGTCTCTCCCTGCCACCGAAGAAAATTACGATCAATCTTTCCCCGGCAGACTTTAGAAAGGAAGGAACTGGCTTTGATCTCGCGATTGCCGCCGCAATTCTGTCCGCCCATGGCAGATTTTCGGCGAATGAACTGGAAGACGCAGTGCTGTTCGGAGAACTGGGATTAGACGGAACAGTGCGCGGAATTCCAGGCGTTATGGCGCTTACCGCACAGGCGCGGGAGAGTGGTTTTAAACGGGCATTTTTACCTGTGGAAAACGTGAAAGAGGCGTCTGTCATAGGCGGAATGGAGCTTTACGGCATCCGGGATTTAAGACATCTTCTGGATATGCTTTCCGGAAAAATACATATGCAGGCAGAGCCGGCAGTGAGTATAGACAAATTACAGAGTTCCATGAATTGCTATGATGTGGATTTTTCGGAACTATCCGGGCAGCCGTTACTCAGAAGAGCAGCCGAGGTAGCGGCAGCAGGAAAACATAACCTTTTGATCGTGGGTTCCGCCGGAGCCGGAAAGACCATGCTCGCAAAGCGAATGCCGACGATCATGCCGGGACTCGGTGTGGCGGAAAGCATCGAGATATCTAAAATATACAGTGTCAGTCATCTGCTGACCGAAAAAGAACCATTGATCCGGATCCGCCCGTTTCGCGCACCGCACCACACGGTATCGGTCCAGGCGCTGACAGGAGGCGGAAGAAGACCGAAACCGGGAGAAATATCTCTCGCCACAGGCGGAATCCTGTTTTTAGACGAGTTCCCGGAATTTTCCAGGGCGGCCCTGGAAACGATGAGACAGCCATTAGAAGAGCGGAAAGTAACTGTCTCGCGGGTAGAAGCTTCCGTAACATACCCCGCGAATTTCCAGCTTGTGGCGGCCATGAATCCATGTCCCTGCGGACATTTCCCGGATCGTTCGCGATGCCGCTGCACCGACGGCCAGATCGCCAGATATTTACAGAAAGTATCAGGACCGATGCTGGACCGGATCGATATCTGCGTGGAGGCATCACCGATCACCTACGGGGATATCAAGGACAGCGGCAAGAATGAACCGTCAGTCAGGATCCGCGGGCGTGTGGAGCAGGCGAGAAAAATTCAGGAAGAACGCTTTAAAGAGGAGAGTATCCGCTGCAACGGTGAGATGTCAGGCCGCCATATCCGGAAATACTGCGCCCTGGGAAAAGAGGAGGAGATATTCATGGAGGAGATTTTCAAGAAACTCGCCCTCTCCGCAAGAATGCATGACCGGATCTTAAAGGTAGCCCGGACAACGGCGGATCTTGCCGGAGAAGACGGGATCCGTCTTGCGGATCTCTGTGAAGCTGTATCCTATGTGAAGAGCCGGGAGAAATTCTGGGGAAATTAAGAAATAAAAGGTAACTGTTCAGTAGGTCTGCGCACTTGCTGCGCTGACCGTAAGAAAACTTAGGTTGGAAAGCAAAAATCCCATCGGCGTAGCCGATTTGGAATGGATTTTTGCATGTAGCTGTGAAGGTACTGAACAGTTACAATAAAAGAAACTTATCGAATGAAAAGGAGTACAAAAAATGCCATACAATACACTCACCGACCGCGAAGCCCTCTACTGCCTCTGCCACGTCCCCGGCTTTGGCAGCGCAGCCGTCGGAGCCCTAAAAGACACATTTGGAACCTATTTATCCGCATGGACAGCAAAGGAACAGGAACTGCAAAAATCAGGCATCCTCACAGAAAGACGATTGGAGGTTCTCCTGCAGTCAAGAGAACACGAATCCGCATGGCGAAGAGAGTTTGACGGTCTGGCGCAGAAGAACATCCGCTTTGTCGCGGAATGCGACCCGGATTACCCAACCCGGTTTCTTCCATATAAAGACCGCCCAGCGGCGCTCTTCGTGAAAGGAACACTCCCGGAAAACGAAGTCCCATCGGTGGCCATCGTGGGCGCCAGGGCCTGCACGGAGTACGGAAAAGAGGCGGCGGGATTCTACGCCGGGGAACTCGCCAACGCCGGAGTCAACATCATCAGCGGAATGGCAGCCGGAGTGGACGGCTATGCCCACCGAGGCGCCATCGAGCGGGGAAAGCCCACCTACGCGGTCTTAGGCTGCGGGGTAAACGTCTGCTACCCCAGGGAAAACTATAAAATTTTCCATGCCATGGAAGAAAACGGCGGTATCCTCTCAGAATTTGTCCCTGGAACCCGCCCCACCGCCATGAACTTTCCCATGCGCAACCGGATCATCAGCGCCCTGGCCGACGCTGTCATCATAATAGAAGCGAGAGAAAAGAGCGGATCCCTCATCACGGCGGACTTCGCCCTAGAACAGGGAAAGGAAGTCTTTGCCCTTCCTGGACGGGCAAATGACCCATTAAGCGGGGGCTGCAACCGCCTGATCCAGGGCGGCGCCAACATGCTCTTGACCCCCTCGGATGTGCTGGAATATCTCGGATTAAAATACGAAAGAAAATTAACGATTCATAAATTTTCGCAAAATAGGCTTGCCAAGAACGAAAATTTGGTGTATGCTTCGGTTGATTCGCGCCCCAGACATCTGGAGGAAGTCGCAGCGATCTGCGGCCTTTCGATACCGGAATGTATGGAAGCCCTTTTAAAGCTGGAGCTTGCGGGACTTATT
>CAVIYT010000134.1:0-9686 GCA_963646925.1 Paludibacteraceae bacterium | reverse complement strand
GGGGATACATCGTGTTGTAGATCTGATAAGGAACAAAGTGGAGAATCGGCACTGCAAGCATCAGGAAAATAATGAACATATACTTCATCAGAGAATCCGGCAGGACGCTTGTCAATGTCTCGGCCAGGGCATTTACCATAGACATTTTGCTTCCGTCAGCCGGTGCTGCGTTGAAAGCGGCCAGATAGAAGCAGATCGCCAGCAACATAACCAGCACATTGAAAAAGGTTACACCGGCCTTATTCCAGATAGCACCGAAATCCTTAGGATAATTGACCATAGCGGTCACAATGGAAGCGGCAATGAATACCAGATAAGACGGAAGTTTGAAATAAGCTAACGCCACGATCACGATTACAAATTCGAGCAGGTTGAACCACAGGAGTTTCGGACGCGCATTCGGATTTGCTTCCTTTTCCTTTACCGCCTCACTGCTTGTCTCTCCATTTACAGGCAGACCTAACGTACCATTTTTCTTTTTGTGAACCAGTGCAAAGTAGACCCACTGCAGAATGATTGCAGGGATAAAGCACAGTCCCCACGGTACGGAGGCGGATGCCAACTCTTCCGGGCTTACATTAGCCATCATAGCCGAATTTACAAGACCGATGCCCCAGGGCAGCCAGCACATGGCACCAATGGCGGTCTGGCAAAGAATAAAGGCGGATTCCCGATCCATACGGTACTTTTTATAGAGTGTCATCATAACAGGGAACACGATCAGGTAAGTAGTGGACATATTTGCTGTCAGGTAAGCCACGGCACTGATTATGGTGGTCATCATCAGAATCACAACCACATTCATCTTACTTCCCAACAGATCGATCATCTTATTGATGATAATATCAAACAGACCTGTTTCGGTGAGCATGTTGAAATAGATCAGACCAAACAGTAGCATATAACCGGATGAAGTCATGACCGTATTAAACTGATTCAAAATAAAGGTACTGGCTTCGGTGATGCTGTAGCCCAGCATCAAGAGGCAGATGACAGGAATCACAAACATAACAAAGTTCAGCGGAATCTTCTTCCACAGAAGAAATCCGACTACAACAACCAGCATAAAAATGGCAACAAACGTAGGACTCATATGTATTCCTCCTTTTTACGTTATATAGGCAACGATAAAAACCTTCTTCTATTTTGCGATTGCTCCGGATTCGGAATCCTCTTTTGTATCAGGGCCCTTTCTACATCATTGGTATTTCCTTATCCCCAAAGCGAAAATCTTAACAACTTCATCATACAATATTTCACTTTTTTTACAATACTTCCAAAAGAATCATTCAATAGCCTTAAGGCTATTGTTTTTATTGCATTCTTCCCAAATGTACGATATAATTCCTATATGAATATCGACTTTTTATACAATGTTATGAGAATGCATTCATGTGAATATGCACAATTTTCATGCTGTTTTTTCATATATTGTGTGGATTTTAGATGCAGACCCCATTCCCAGTTTGTCTATTTTCGAGATTTTAGTCGAATCATTTCTCTGATTTGTCCATTTGCGGCTGCTATATTTGCAAAATATGTACAATATCCTTAAGGCTATCATTTATTTTTTTCATAATTTTCAACTGTCTCAATTTAGAAAAATTTTCATAAATAAGGAGTTCTCTATGGAGTTAAAACAGATCGAATATTTTCTGCATCTAGCCAAAATGCAGCATATGTCACGCACTGCGGACTTTTTAAATATCTCACAGCCTACGCTCAGCAAAAGCCTGCACACCCTCGAGCGTGATCTTGGAGTATCTCTATTCGAACGGGTAGGAAACCGTCTGGTTCTTAACGACAGTGGCAAGCAGTTTTATGCGAAAGCCCAGCAGGCCATACAGGTTTTAAACAGTGCGGTTCACTCCGCGAAACAGGCTTTCTACGAAGTCAGCGGTGAAGTTTCCATCGTGTGTATTTCCTTTGCGGCCATTCTGGTGCCCTGCATCAGTGCTTATATGGAGTTGAACCCCAAAGTAACCATACGCCTTTTACATTTCAATCATATTTTAAACAGCTCCGGAGAGGTTGATTACGATTTTATCCTGACAGCCAGCAGCTATACTCCGGATCTGGGGGACGGCGAAAAGCTCTGGTCTTTTACATCCCTGTTTTCCGAACACTTTTTTTTCGTGATCAGCCCGGCGCACCCCATGTTTCATCTGCTGCCCGAGCGCGAACAGGATTTCGATCTTTCTCTTTTTTCTGATGCCAGCTTTGTCGTGATGCGTGAGGATGCCAGTTATGCAGATCCTTCCCATGTGCTTTGCCGGAATGCCGGTTTTGAGATCAAATCTTATTTTCTGACCGATGATTTTCTGATCAAGATGAACATTGTAAATGAAGGCAGGTGTGTTGCTTTTCTGCCGCATTCCTGCCTGGAACAGGCGCGCTTGATATGCCCCGGTATGCGTGCGTTCTGCTGTCCTGATCCTGCCGTTGACAGAACCGTATATATCATGCATAAGAAAAAAAATATGCTCAGTGAGGCCTCCCTGGATTTTTTAGATTTCCTTATGGATCACTACAATCTTACGCCGGATCGGGGTATCTGAATGCCACACAGCCGATACCGAAAATCTTTCCTGTTGCGGACTGTAAGCAGACACAAAAGCCCCACAGGGCAGAACCAGATCCTTTCATCTGATTCTGCCCTGCGGGGCTTATTATTTCTGTAGTGGTGCACCGTCCTGCAGGACAGTTATTTTCCCTCCACGATCTTCTTCAGCTTATCCATCAGAATGATCGTGTCATCCACGGTCCGCACCGCGCACATGATCGTATTGTCACCAGCCACGCAGCCGACGATCTCATGGAAACCGATCACATCCAGGGCCTCGGCGACTGCCATTGCCATACCGGAGGCGGTCTTAATCACAAGGATGTTTTGTGCCATGTCCATGGACACATAGCCATCCCTGAAAATACGGATATATTTCTCACCAAAATCTTTTTGCTGCTGCATGACCGCGTAGCACTGACGGCCATTTTTGCCAGGAGCTTTCGTGAGCTTCAGTTCACGGATATCTCTCGATACTGTCGCCTGTGTCACATGATATCCGGCCTTTTTCAGATACTCCGCAAGCTCCTCCTGCGTCTCGATCTGATATTTTCCGATCAGCTCCACGATCTTACTGTGTCTGTCAACCTTCATGTCTGCTGCCCCTTTCTGATTTCGTCCTGTATTGCGCATTTACGCGTCATACATCTTCATCTTCAAAATATCAAGGAATGACCTGTGGTCCAGCTTCACCACTCTGGTCACCGTTTCTGCCTTTGTGATCTCAATATAATCCCCATTTTCCAGCCGCACCAGCGTGTCGCCGTCAAAGGCCGCCACCTGGCTGCCCCGGTTCGCTGCCGGGATCTCGATCCGGATCCGGCTCTCCGCGCCGAACACGATGGTTCTCGACGTCAGCGTGTGCGGACAGATCGGTGTTAAGATCATGAGCTGTCCGTCCGGCTGCGCGATCGGTCCCCCCGCCGACAGGTTGTAGGCCGTGGATCCAGTGGGCGTCGCGACGATCATGCCGTCTGCGCTGAATTCGTTTAAAAACTGTCCGTCCACATAAAGCTTTAATTTTAACACCCGCGGATCCCCGTCTCTTGTCAGGACGATATCGTTGAGCGCGATGCTCTCCTTCATCGGTCTTCCATCCCGGTAAACGCATCCTTTTAACATCATGCGCTCCTGGAGCTCATAGCTGTCCTCCAAAAGCGCGTCCAGAAGCTCCTTCACATCGCCTTCACGGCCGATCTGGGTGAGATACCCGAGGCCGCCGAGATTGATCCCGATCATCGGAAGATCCCGCCCCGCAAGGTCCCTGGCCGCCTGGATCAAGGTTCCGTCCCCGCCAAGCGTGATGACACATTCCGTATCCTCAGGTACGTCCTCCGGATCCGTATACGGATTTCCATGCCCGGACACACTTTTTCCCGCGGAAACTTTCGCGCCGTGAGCCGTCAGATACTCCTCGATGGCGGTCTGCATATTCTTCGTATTCTCTTTGTCAGGATTCGCAACGATGTAAAATTTCTTCATAAATTATGCCTGTTATGTCTTATTTATCAAGTGTCTCGTGTGCCTTTTCAACGATCTCGGAAGCGCCGATGGTGTCGTTCGCGAAGGTGCTGCCGTCCGTGCAGTTTCTTAAATGAAGCAGGTACTCGATATTTCCCTCCGGTCCCTTGATCGGGGAGAATTCCAGGTGAAGTGCCTCAAAACCGATGCTGCCGGCAAAAGAAGCTACCATCTCGATGACCTCAAGATGAACAGATTTCTCGCGGACAACGCCTTTCTTTCCGACCTTCTCGCGGCCCGCCTCAAACTGCGGCTTGATCAGGCATACGACCTCTCCGTTCGGCTCCATGAGCGCCTTTACCGGTCCCAGAACCTTTGTCAGGGAGATAAAGGAGACATCGATGGAAACGAACTGGATCTTGTCCGGGATCTCCTCCGGGGTCACATATCGGATATTCGTCTTCTCCATGCACACCACGCGCTCATCATTTCTGAGCTTCCACGCTAACTGTCCGTGTCCCACGTCCACGGAATATACCTTTACAGCCCCGTTCTGAAGCATGCAGTCCGTGAATCCTCCTGTGGACGCGCCCACGTCCATACAGATCTTTCCCTTTAATGTCACGCCGAAATGGGTCATTGCCTTCTCTAATTTCAGACCGCCGCGGCTCACATATTTTAATGTGGTTCCGCGCACCTCCACGTTCGCTGTCTCGTCGAACATGGAACCCGCCTTGTCTTCCTTCTGTCCATCTACATAGACGATGCCGGACATGATGACCGCCTTCGCCTTCTCCCTGGACTCCGTCAGGTTTCTCTTTACCAGCAGAACATCCAACCGTTCTTTCATTGGCTTTGCTCCTTTATCTATTCTCGTTTAAAAACTCTGTCTCGATGCGTCCGATCACCGAATCACTGTCGATTCCAAGCATTTCCCGCAATACCGACACGTTTCCGTGTTCCACATAGGCATCCGGAAGCGCGATCTGGATCACACGGACCTCAGGATATTTTTCATGGATATATTTTGTGACAAACATGCCCATGCCGCCGCGGAGCACGTTCTCCTCCATGGTGACGATCAGTTTGTGGTTTTTGCAGAGCCGGTCGATCATCTCTGTGTCAAGCGGCTTTACAAATCTCGCGTTCACAAGGGTACATGGCTGTCCTTTTGCCTTTAATTTTTCCCGGACATGCTCTCCGGTGCTCACCATGCTGCCAAGGGCGAAAAGCGCGATCTCCGACTCCTCGTAGAGCATCTCCGACTTTCCGTACTCGATGGGCGCACGGAACTCTTCCAGTCCCCGGTATGCCTGTCCTCTCGGATAGCGGACCGCAAGGGGGGCGTCAAAGTTTACGCCGAACTCCAGCATGTTCTCAAGCTCCCAGCAGTTTTTCGGCGCCATGATATTCATTCCCGGCACAAGGCTTAAGAAAGAGATATCAAAGATTCCCTGATGGGTCTCGCCGTCGCTTCCCACAAGACCTGCCCGGTCGATGGCAAACAGAACCGGAAGGTCCTGGATACAGACATCGTGAAGCACCTGGTCATAGCCGCGCTGTAAAAAGGAAGAATAAACAGCGACCACCGGTTTCAGCCCCGCTGCCGCCATTCCTGCGGCGGATGTCACCTCATGTGCCTCCGCGATTCCCACATCGAAGAAGCGCTTCGGGAACTCCTTTGAAAACTTCGTGAGTCCCGTTCCGTCCGGCATCGCCGCCGTCAAGGCAACGACCCGGTTATTTTTTCTCGCAAGCTCACAGATCTTCTCCGAGAAGACATCCGTGTAGCTCGGGAACTGTTTTTTCTTTAATGGCTGTCCCGTCTCGATATCAAACGGTTCCACACCGTGGAATCTCGCCGGATTATCTTCCGCCGGCTTGTAGCCTTTTCCTTTTTTCGTGATGACATGGACTAAGACCGCATGCTGGACGCGCTTCGCTTCCTTAAATACACGGATCATTTCCTTCACATCATGACCGTCTACGGGCCCTAAGTATGTGATTCCCATGTCCTCGAATAACATCCCAGGAACGAGGAACTGTTTGATTCCGTTCTTTAACTGGTAAAGACCGTATGCCAGCGGCTTTCCGATCACAGGAATCGAGGAAAGTGTCCGTTCCACTTTAAGCTTTAACTCCGCGTAACCTTCTTTTGTGCGGACACTGCTCAGGTATTTCGACATTCCGCCTACATTCTTGGAAATCGACATCTCGTTATCGTTCAGCACGATGATGAAATTCTTTTTGAGCTGGGCGGCGTTGTTCAATGCCTCGTAGGCCATTCCTCCGGTCAGGGCGCCGTCTCCGATGACGGAGATCACCGAATAATCTTCCCCTGTGATCTCCCTCGCCTGGGCCAGGCCAAGACCTGCGGAGATCGATGTGGAGCTGTGTCCCGTATCGAAAGCGTCGTAAGGACTTTCCTTTCTCTTCGGGAATCCGCTCATTCCGCCGAACTGGCGAAGGTCATCGAATCCGGCCTTTCTTCCGCTCAGGAGCTTATGGGTATAAGCCTGATGGCCCACGTCCCAGACGATCTTGTCCTTCGGAAGGTCAAAGGCTAGATGCAACGCCATCGTGAGTTCGACAACGCCCAGATTGGACGCCAGATGACCGCCGGTCTTACTTATTTTTTCGATCAGGAACTGGCGGATCTCCCGCGCAAGCTCCGGATACTGGTCTTCTTTCAGTTTTTTGATATCAGAAGACTGTTTTATATGATCAAGCAGCATGTTTCCAGACTACTCCCTTACATATTTTGTATAGCGATTCTTTTCTCACAAGTACTGCCAGCTCAGTTGATCCCCGAGTTTTGCCCTATGCACTGTCAGTCTTACTCTGACGGCACGCAGCATCATCGGATTTTCTCTTTCCCATTCCTGGACTTGCTACAATAAACCTGAAATTTCACTGAATCACTTTTTCTCACTTGCTTAGTTTTTCCTGTTTACAAGCATTTCAATAATATTGTACAGGAATTCATTCTTTCCCGGCAGTCCCGCAAGTCTTCCTGCTGCCCGATCAGAAAT
The DNA here is from genome assembly GCA_963646925.1 of Paludibacteraceae bacterium. GTDB lineage: Bacteria > Bacillota > Clostridia > Lachnospirales > Lachnospiraceae > Pilosibacter. Next base: position 2,630 of record CAVIYT010000134.1, on the reverse strand, counting down.
TTCTTTTACATCCTGTTTCGACTTTTCAAGACCTTCCAATGTCACATAGGTGGTCTTTTCGTTCTTCTCATCGCTTAAAACAGGTTTTCCGAGTTCTTCCTGGGTGCTTGTCACATCGAGGATGTCATCCTGGATCTGGAACGCGAGACCGACCTCGGAGGCCATGGTCTCCACCTCTTTGATCTGCTCCTCGGACGCGCCCGCAAGCACCGCACCGATCATCATGGACGCCTCAAGGAGAGCGCCGGTCTTTAAGCGGTAGATAAAATCAAGCTTTTCTCTCGGGATCGCCTTTCCGGTAAGCTCCACATCGACGGTCTGTCCGCCGATCATGCCGTAGATTCCAGTCTTTTCCGCGAGAATTCCGATGGCACGACCGACTTTCGCCGGGTCAGCGCCCATGGCAAATGCCTTGGAAGCTACCTCAAACGCATAGATCATCAGGGCATCACCCGCAAGCACCGCCATGTCGTAGCCGTAGGCTTTCCACGTTGTGAGCTTTCCGCGGCGGTACTCGTCGTTATCCATACACGGCAGGTCATCATGGATCAGGGATGAAGTGTGGATCATCTCCATCGCCGCCATGAACGGTTCGATCTCCAGTCCGTTTCCACCGAACAGGCGGTACACTTCCCGCATGAGAAGCGGTCTCAGGCGCTTTCCTCCCGCTTTCACGCTGTAGTTCATCGCCTCAAAGATCGTCTTCTGATGTCCGGTCTCCTCCGGCAGATAAGAATATACGACTGCCTCGGTCTCTTTTACTGCCTGACTGAACTTTTCCTTAAAATTGTCCGCCATTTTCCCTTTCCTCCGTTTGATCTCCGCTCAAAACAAGGATCTTTTTCTCGATCGTCTCAATTTTTTCGTTGCAGCTCTTTACAAGCTTCATGCCCTCTTCGTAATCAGCGAAAGCGTTCTCCAAGGATCCGTCCCCTTTTTCCAGCTTTCCGAGGATCCGGTCGAGAGCCGCGAATGTCTCCTCGACATTCATCTGTTTTCTTGTCTCGTCGTCCATAATATTCCTCACTGCGGCAGAGATTTGCTGCCGTGTTTTTGATCTGGCAGGATGAAATCGTTTATTTTTCCTGCAATTTGCTATAAAACTAATGGTCTGTATTAATTTCAAATATTTTGTTGTTTATCTATTATTGAAATATTCGTGTAAATTGATGCTATAAGTAATATTTTCCAATTTACTCCTGCTGATATTTGTCTACTCTGTCGACAACAGCACCAATTCTTCCGTCCTTCACCCGGACCGTGATCCGCTCTCCGGTTTCCGCCTGGTCCACCGTTTCCAGCCGCTTCCCGTCCCCGTCCGTGATAAATCCGAAGCCGCCGCTGATCTTCTTAAGCGGGGAAAGTCCCCACAGTCGTTCACTCTTCACTGCAAGATTTCTCTTATCCGCCGTAAGCCGATCCGCCATGGATCTTCTCAGCAGTGTCTCCGCGTTCTGCAGATCCCGTCTCGTCTCCTGCTGCCGCTCCGCGATCAGGCGCAGAAGTGTATCTTCCGCGTCTGCCAGTCTCTTTTTCTTCTCATTTAACTGGCTTTTCGGATCATAAAAACGCAGAGTCAGCTCGTCATGTTTTAACCTGCTCTTCGTCCTCTCGAGACATGTTCCCATCTCTTTCATCAGACGCTGTTTTCTTGCGTTCAGATCCATCTGGAACTGGAGATAATCAAATACCGCAAGTTCTGCCGCTGCTGACGGGGTCGGTGCCCTGAGATCTGCCGCGTAGTCTGCGATCGTCACATCTGTCTCGTGGCCTACCGCCGAGATCACCGGCGTATTGCAGGCGAAGATCGCCCGGGCAACTTCTTCCTCGTTGAACGCCCACAGATCCTCGATGGATCCACCGCCGCGCCCGACGATCAGAACGTCCAATCCCATGGCATCCAGAGTCCGGATTCCTTTTACGATGCTGTCCTTCGCGCCTTCCCCCTGAACCAGGGCCGGATAGAGGATCAGCTGGACATATGGGTTTCTCCTGTGGGAAATGTTCATGATATCCCGGATCGCCGCGCCTGTGGGCGCTGTGACGATTCCCACAGTCTTCGCGAACCGAGGGATCGGGCGTTTATACTGCGGGTCGAACATTCCCATCTCTTCCAGCTCTTTTAAGAGTTTCTCAAACCGCAGATACAGGTCTCCGCGACCGGAAAGTTCGATCTCCGACGCGTAGAGCTGGTATTTTCCGTCCCTCTCGTAGACATCCACAGTTCCTTTTACGACCACCTGCTGTCCTTCGGCAAGCTTAAAGTTAAGTCCCCTACGCTGGCTCGCGAACATGACGGCCTGGAGTGTTCCGCCGCCGTCCTTCAGGGTGAAGTAAATATGGCCGGAGCCGTGATACTTACAGTTGGAAACTTCCCCCTTCACCGACAGGCGGCGAAGAAGGAAGTCCTGCGCAAACATATTTTTGATGTATGAATTTACCTGTGTAACAGAGTAAACACCTGCCATCGTTTAATTGCCTTTCTGAATCAGCTTCGCGAGGATACCGTTTACGAACGCCGGAGCTTCGTCTCCGCCGAATTTCTTTGCGAGTTCAACTGCTTCGTTGATCGCAACTTTCTCCGGGATATCCTCATCATATTTCATCTCGAATACTGCAAGGCGCAGGAT
>CAVIYT010000133.1:0-10440 GCA_963646925.1 Paludibacteraceae bacterium | reverse complement strand
GGCTGCTGCCGTCTGTCCTTTTTTTATTTTTTTCTCCTTATCCTCAAAAAATTGCTGTTTTATATATATACGGATAAGCCGCACAGATGTCCGCTATTTTTAAGGATTACCCTATTTATATACAAGAACATCCAAAATGTCAAGTGAATGGAAGGTTTTATCTACGAATCGCCGCTTATTTTCCGCCACACACTTCGTGAATTCTTCCAGAACTTTCTCCGTGACCGTAAAGGTATAGAGCTTTTCCACCGGCGACGCCAGGACATATTCCCAGGTGTAGATCGTGGAATCTTCCAGTCTTCCCAGAGGCTTTTCCATGTACTCGCCGTTGATCTCCATGAGTTTCAGTTCAAAGACTGCCCGCACGAGACGGTTCGGGATCGCCTTCTTTAAGAGCGCCCTGAGGGACTGGTAGAGAAGCTTTAATGTCTCCACCGCCTCCAGATTCTCTCTCCCGTAATAGTCCGCGAACTCCAGGAAGTAGGAGCCATAGCACGCCGCCTCCATGTCCTCCGTGATCTCCCGGAAGTAGTTCTGTACTTCCACTGAGACAAGGGAATAGGCGTCCCGGCCTTCATAGAGGGCGAACGTGCCGAACACAAAGGGGGCGGACGACGCCATCAGCGTACTTCCAGGTCTTCTCGCGCCCCTGGCGAAGGCCGTGATCTTTCCCCGCTCGCAGGTTAAGATCACGAGTCTTCTGTCGTATTCGCCCGCCGGGGCGGATTTTATGACCATCCCGGTCAGAATCACCTGTTCTCTCATTTCCCGTTCCTTCAAAATTAAATATCTTTTGAATTATAACCGTAGTTCTTCATATAAAGCTCAGAATCTCTCCACTCCTTGCGGACCTTTACCCAGAGCTTTAAGTTTACCTTTGTATCCATGAGGTTCTCGATCTCGATACGCGCGGATGTTCCGATGCGCTTCAACATCTGTCCACCTTTTCCGATGACGATTCCCTTGTGGGACTCACGCTCACAGATGATCGTCGCGTCGATATCGAAGATGCCGTTGTCGCGCTCTGTCATGCGCTCGATGGTGACTGCGATTCCGTGCGGGATCTCGTCGGACATCATGCGCAGTGCTTTCTCGCGGATCAGCTCTGCCGCGATCTGGCGCATCGGCTGGTCTGTGACAGTGTCCTCATCGTAGTACTGCGGACCTTCCGGCAGATACTGGAAGATCGTGTGGATCAGGGTATCCGTGTTTGTCTTTCTCATGGCGGATACCGGGATCACCTCTTTAAAGTGGTATGCATCCTTGTATGTCTCGATGGTCTTTAAGATGTCCTCTTTTTTCACCGTATCGATCTTGTTGATGACAAGGATGACCGGTGTCTTTACGGTCTGCAGCACCTTTAAGATATGCTGCTCGCCGGAACCGATGTAGGTTCCCGGCTCCACGAGCCATAAGATCACATCCACCTCGCGGAGTGTGTGCTCCGCAACGTTCACCATGTACTCACCGAGCTTGTTTTTCGCCTTGTGGATACCCGGTGTGTCGAGGAAGATGATCTGACCGTGTTCGTCTGTATACACGGTCTGGATCCTGTTTCTCGTGGTCTGCGGTTTTTCCGATGTGATGGCGATCTTCTGTCCGATCAGGTGGTTCATCAGTGTGGATTTACCAACGTTCGGGCGGCCGATCAGTGTCACAAAACCTGATTTATATCCTTTTTTCATGAAATCTCCTTATTATTTTATGTAGCAGAACAATTCTGCATCTCCTTTATCCCTCTTGCAGCATCATTGGCTCCTGTCGGCATAATTCTGCCGGGAACACCATTTTTATTTTCCCTGCATCCGGCCGCAGATCCGCATATTACGTTTTGTAAACAGCGGACCCACAGGTTTCAGCCGGTGACTTTCTTCAATAAAATTTCTTATGAGAACAGCGGCTTGATTTCTTTAAACATTTCACCATCTGCCTTGATCTTATCTTCATTTCCGACTACGCAGACAGCACCTGTCTCAAGGACTGCCTTCGTAATCGGCGCAAGGGCACGGATATCTTCCACTGTCGCGTTTAAGATCTCCTCGCGCTCTTTTTTAAGCATCTCATCCGTCACTCCGGAATACCATGCGGAGAGTCCGCGGCTTCCCTTTAAGGACGGGGTCAGCGGTGTATCGATATCACTGATGGTTCCGATGACATACTTTGTCATGGTGCGCTCATCCGCCTCGAAGTTCTCCAGGTAATCCGGGATTCCGAGATAGATATCATCACTCTTCTTCACTTCCGGATCACGGTAGGAAACAAAATATCCCTCGCCGGAACGTCCGATTCCGCTCATGCAGCCGTAAGCGCCGCCTTTAACACGGATATTGATCCAGAGGTAGTCATAGCTTAACATGACTTTTAAGATCCGGAGCGCGCCTGTGTAGGAATATCCGCTTCCCGCGAAGCTTCCGCAGCGTGCCACATAGTTGACCTTGGATGAGGACGTGAATCCCTCGTTCCGGTTCTCCTTCGGTGCCACGAACGGATATACCTTTCCGCTTCCCGCCGGGAGTTTCACGGAGAGCTTCTTCATAGCGTTCTCCAAATAGGAAAATCCCTCATCGTCCGCCGTGTAGCTGACCGTCATGTTTTCTCTTGTAAAGAGCATCTCCATCACGCGCTTCAATCCCGCGATGATCTCGCTCTTCTTTGTATCGAAGTTCTTCGCGCAGTCCTCCAGGAACTTGAAGTATCCGATTCCGCCCGTCATATCATTATAATAGGAGGTGTCGGAGAAATAGGATGTGGCTCTCGCCACGGCAGCCGTGTGGCCGGATCCCATCAGCTTCATCTGGGATTTGGATTTTCCTTCGCTTAAGATCTCATTTAAGCGCTTCTCATCATCTAAAACAGAGCGGTTGATGATCTCCTCTAAGATCTCAAAGCCGAAGTCCAGCTTCTCGTAGAGCACTCTCGCGCTGCACACAAAAACGCCTGTGAAGCTTCCAGCCTTTGTGAGGTCCGGGTAGGACGTGACGGAGAAGGAAATTCCGCCGCTGTTTAAGAAGATCTCGCTGCTTAGATCGCTGTAGCTGTAGTTTTTCGTGTCCACATATCCGAGAACGGATTTTAAGAGTCCAAGGTATGGCAGGTCTTCCATCGGAACACGGTTCGTGTTGAAGAGGACTTTCAGGTAGCCGATTCCGGAGGTAAACATATCATGGCGGACCACGGTGATCCCGTTCAACTTCGTCTCCTCAAAGATCAGCTTTGCCGGTTCTCTTCCGATCTCATTTCTTGTGAGCATCGGGATTTTCTCAAGGTCTTCCTTCGGGGACGGGGTGTCCTGGTACTCCTTTAATTCCTTTGTCTGGCGCACCAGTGCCTCGATCTCCTCTTTTGAGAGACTGTCCTTGTATTCTTTCAACTTCTTCGCTGTCTGCTCTTCGATCCGGGCAGTCAGATTCTTCTTCGGGCTTGCGATCACAACGGACTCGTACGGGTTGTCGAGAAGATAAGTCTTGATCAGTCCCTCGAAATAACCGTTGTCCGCGCCTTCCTTCAATGCCGCGAAGGTATCCTCATACTCTAAGTGCATCATCGGATCGCCGCCGTAAAGCCAGCTGTCCAGGCACTGGAGACCATACATGAGTCCCTTCGGCGCAGAGCCGTAATCCGCCTCGCGGTACTGGAACTCGTAGTTGTTGATTCCCGCTTTCAGGCTCTTCTTATCGATGCCGCCGTCTGCAAGTTTTCTCAATGTGGACTTTACGACTTTTACAAACTCGTCCTTCTGCTCTCTCTCCGCGTTCTTCGCGATCACGGAGAAGTACGGCTGTAAGATTCCATACTCATAGCCGCCCATGATGTCATCGCCGATTCCGGCATCCAGAAGCGCTTTTTTAAGCGGCGCGCCCGGGGCATCTAAGAGTACGTACTCCAGGATCTGGAATGCCACATACTCCTTCGGGGAAAGTTCATTTCCCGCCTGGGTGTTGATGGAAAGGTAGGTTGCATGGTCAAGGCTCTCGGACTCGGATACGGAATAGAAGATCTCCCGCTCGATGGGTTCCTTGAATTTCTTCTGGATCTGGATCTCGGAATCGATCTCTTTTCTGTCGTACTTTCCGAGGTACTCCTCATCCAGCCATTTTAATTTTTCCGCCATGTCCATATCGCCGTAGAGATAGATATAGCTGTTGGACGGATGATAATATTTATGATAGAACGCGAGGTAATCCTCGTAAGTCAGCTTTACAATATCTTCCGGGTCTCCGCCGGACTCCACGCCGTAGCAGGTATCCGGGAACATCGCCGTGTGGATATAGCTGTCCAGGACGCTCTCTGGTGAGGAGAACACGCCCTTCATCTCGTTGTATACAACACCGTTGTAGGTGATCTCATCTTCCGGGTTCTCAAGCTCGTAGTGCCAGCCCTCCTGCATGAAGATCTTCTTCTCTTTTCCGATATTCGGATGGAAGACCGCGTCCATGTAAACGTCCATGAGGTTCTGGAAATCGGTCTCATTGCAGCTTGCGATGGGGTACACGGTCTTATCCGGGTACGTCATGGCGTTTAAGAAGGTGTTCAAGGAACCTTTTACGAGCTCCACAAACGGGTCCTTCACCGGGAATTTATCAGATCCGCAGAGCACGGTATGCTCGATGATGTGCGGAACGCCGGTGCTATCTGACGGCGGCGTCCGGAAACCGATGCAGAATACCTTGTTGTCATCCTCGTTGCTCATGAGGAAAATATTTGCGCCTGTTTTTTTATGCTCTAAGATCATACCGTCGGAATTCAGTTCCGGGATATGTTTTACCTGCCGAAGACGATATGCGTCAAGGGCTTTGACTGATTCGATCTGGCTCTCCATATCTGAATATCCTTTCTGCTGTGCTTTAAGCTATAGTCGTAACCGGATCGCTCCGCACTGCGTGCTCCCGCATCTGCGCTCCGCTCCGGTCGGTGCTGGTCATGTGCCACCGGCACATAGCACCCTCAAAAACATTCGTAATCCGCTCATTTTTTCTTCGAAAAAATGGCTACTTACTCATGTTTTTGGCGGGTCTCAAAGTCATGCCCTCTCCTGCAAGCAAGCTTGCGTCGAGTGCCTGACTTTGATCCCCTAGTTTACATGTTTCCCACAAACTTATCTTTTAATATAGCAAAACATTCTCTTACACAAAAATGTACAAACAAAACCGGATCCGACTTCGCGGAAATTCCGCTCACGTTCGAAATTCCCACATGTCTTGCGATTCCTTTTGCGCGGAGTTCGTGGAAATTGCTGGTGAGGACACCCACGCGGATCGTGATCTCCTCATCCGGCGGAAGAAGGTAGCCGTATTCCGCCATGGCTGCGCGCAGTGTCGCGCGGCGGATCCGCTCCCTCTCTGTGATCAGAAGTTTGCTGTATACCATGTTTTCGTAGGTGCTGTGGGATGACTCCTCTAAAAGGAGCTGGTAATCCGGCACCCCGCGGCTCTTCATGTAGCGGTACATGGCGGACGCCTCCGTCACATCCTCGTCATCGCCCTGTCCGCCGGAGAGAACGAATACCGTATTCGGATGGTATGCCGCGTACTCCACCGCCTTCTCTAAGCGTCGTTCCAGGGTGCGGCTTATGGTGTTTCCACGCACCTGGGCACCGAGAACGATCACGTAGTTGACGCTCTCCTTCTGGAAGGAAAGGGAACTGAATCCCATCATGAATTCCACCACAACGAAAATAAAGGCGATGGCAGAGAAAAACGTGATCACCGCCACTTCCAGCTGAACCGGCACCTTGTCGCGGAATCTCGGGTAAAACTTCATCACCGCGGCCGCGGCAAAAAATCCCAGCGCCAGAACGATCCAGATCGCCGAAAACGAAGTTCCCGCGCCTGAGTAGATCACGATCACGCCGTAATAAACGAGGCATAATATTCCAAGGATGCCAAAAACTACTGTCACAATTATGCCTCCTCTCTAAATCTTTTACTCTGCTTCTTTCTTGCGCAGAATATCGTACTGCTCTACTTCCCCGTCCAGGTCGATATAGAGGATCTGCTTCGGATGCGGAGCGCTCTCCTGGCTCTCGCCTTCCTCGGTGTAGATGCCGCGGACGAGGGCGGAGATATTTCTTCCATCCGGCTTCATGATCTCGATGGTCTCGCCGACGGAGAATTTATTCTTCTGCTCGATCTTTGCGAATCCTCTCGCGTCGCGCTCTTCCACGGTTCCGAGATAGATATAGTTCTTTACATAGGTGTTGCTGTCGTAGATCTGTGTCTCCGATGTCGGCTTTCCGAAGTAGAAACCTGTGGTGAATTCACGGTAAGTGCACTTTCCGATCTCTTCCTTGTACCACTCCATGTTCGCCTTGTATTTTTCCGGGCTCTCTAAATAATCGTCGATGGCCTTGCGGTAAGTTCTCGCGACTGTCGCCACATAGAGTGCCGTCTTCATGCGGCCCTCGATCTTGAAGCTGTCGATTCCGGCGTCGATCATCTCCGGCACATGCTCGATCATGCAGAGATCCTTGGAGTTGAAAATATAAGTTCCGCGCTCATTCTCATATACCGGCATGTACTCGCCCGGTCTCGTCTCCTCCACAACGGAATATTTCCAGCGGCACGGATGGGTACAGGCACCCTGGTTCGCGTCGCGGCCCGTAAAGAAGTTGCTGAGCAGGCAACGTCCGGAATAGGAGATGCACATCGCACCGTGGATGAAGCTCTCGATCTCCATGTCCTCCGGGATATGTTCGCGGATCTCCTTGATCTCCTTTAAAGATAACTCTCTGGCAGAAACGACACGCTTTGCGCCGAGCTGATGCCAGAAAAGGTAAGTTCCATAGTTTGTATTGTTCGCCTGGGTGCTGATATGGATCTCCATATCCGGCAGTACCCGTTTTGCGATGGCAAAAACGCCCGGATCGGAAATGATCAGCGCGTCCGGACGGATCGTCTTCAATTCTTCAAAATACTCTTCCACACCTGTAAGATCATCGTTGTGCGCAAGAATGTTCGCTGTGATATATACCTTTACGCCGTGGTCATGGGCAAATTTGATTCCCTCCATGATCTCTTCGTTCGTAAAGTTTTTTGCTTTGGCGCGGAGTCCGAATGCCTCACCGCCGAGATATACGGCATCTGCGCCGTAGATAACCGCTGTCTTTAAAACATCAAGGCTTCCTGCCGGAATCAGAAGTTCTGTTTTTCTCATAATTCATCCTTTCACTTAACTGCTCAGCCGGATCCGCGCGCCTGCCGCGCTGACCTGCCGGAAACGGATCAGCCCTGTCGCGCCGTCCCAATTCCTCTTTTTACGCTGAGTGCGACCCCGTCGCCCACCGGCAGGATCGAGGTTTCAAATTCGTCCATGTGCTTTAACGTATATAAATACTCCCGCATCCGCTCGTGGATCGTCCTGTCCCGGCGCTCCACCGCGTAGCGTGATTCCATGATCGTTCCATCCTGAAGAACATTGTCGGACATTAAAAGTCCGCCGTCCCGCAGAAGACGCAGGATATCCGGCAGCCAGTTGATGTACTGCCCCTTTGCCGCGTCCATAAAGATAAAATCAAAGGAGCCGGAAAGCTCTGCGAGGATCTCCCCCGCATCGCCCTCCAGCAGCGTAATTTTATCTTCCATCCCTGCAAGGCGGAAGTTTTCCTTCGCCTCCGGGATCCGTTTTTCATATTTTTCGATCGTCGTGATCCGGCAGTTTTCCGGCATCACCGACGCCATCAAGAGCGCCGAATAGCCAACCGCCGTTCCAACTTCCAGGATCCGGACAGGTGAAACAAGCGTCACCATCGTCTTTAAAAGTGCCGCCGTCTCCCTCCGGATGATCGGGACCCTGTTCTTTACCGCGGTCTCCGCGATACCTTCGATCAGTTCCCCATCTCCCTGATCCAGGGAATTTATATAAGCCGTAAGTCTGTTTTCCGTGATCATGATTTTGTGTCTTCCTTCGCGGTATCGTCCGGATTTTCCTTTAAAATATCAATCAGCTCTTTGGAATCCTTCGAGGTGTTTAACTCGTAGGTTCCCGCCTTCACCTCGTATCCGTAGCATTTCGCCTGAATCGTAAATGTGCGGGAATCACGGATCAAGCCGGCTTTCTTTAAGATCTTTCCGACCTCTTCCACCGACTCATCCCCATCAAGTTTGATACTTTTTTCCGTTCCCGGCTCTGCTTCCATCGCCGGAGCGTAGAAGATCCCATGTCCGAAGGAATATGCGCTTCTCGCCCCTGTGACGATGAGGATCGCCGCAAGTCCGTACAGGATGATCTTTCCGGATGTGCTGATGACAAACAGGCTGATTTTGTTGATTTCTCTCGTTATCTTGCTCATATCATTCCCCTTGCAGGTAACTTTGCCGCTTCTCTTCTTGTTTTCATATGCATGAAAACAAGAAGCTAGGGGCGTTGCCCCTATACTTAGTTGTGCAAAAAATCACTTATGCAAGTGAGCTTGCAACGCAATTTTCTACACAGCTAAGTGCACGGTTAACTTTATACTTCCATGATGATCGGAAGGATCATCGGGTTTCTCTTGATGCGCTTCCATAAGAAATCGCTTAAGCTGTCGCGGATAATGTTCTTGATCTTGCCCCAGTCGGATACGTGGCGCTCTAAGCAGTCTGCCACTGCCTGGTCAACGATCGCCTGGGCCTCTTCCATCAGGTCCTCGGACTCACGGACATAGACAAATCCGCGGGATACGATATCCGGTCCGGAAAGCAGGAGATTGGAATGTTTCTCCAGTGTCAGGACAACGATGATGATACCGTTCTGGGCAAGGTTCTGACGGTCGCGGAGAACAATGTTTCCGACATCGCCGACACCGAGTCCATCGACAAGAACACCGCCGGACTGTACGTGGTCGATCACGTCAGCTCCGCTCTCGCCGATCTCAAGCACATCTCCTGTGTGAAGCATCACAACGTTCTCCTTCGGGATACCGAGGGAGATCGCAAGCTCCTTCTGTGCCATTCTGTGGCGGTACTCGCCATGGATCGGGATCGCGAATTTCGGGCGTACTAAGGAGTAGACAAGCTTGATCTCCTCCTGGCACGCATGTCCGGATACGTGGGTATCCTGGGAGATGACCTTCGCGCCCTTCATAGAGAGCTCGTTGATGACTCTGGAAACCGCCTTCTCATTTCCCGGGATCGGTGTGGAGCTTAAAACTACCACGTCACGCGGGGTGATGGAGACTTTTCTGTGCATGGAGGACGCCATTCTGGAAAGGGCCGCCATGGATTCTCCCTGGCTTCCTGTTGTGATGAGGACCGTATCCTCTTCCTTATAATTCTTTAACTGCTCAATATCCACGAGCGTTCCGTCCGGAATATTGATGTAACCAAGTTCCTGTGCCGTTCCGATAACGTTGACCATGCTGCGGCCTTCCACAACGACTTTTCTGCCGTACTTGCACGCGGAGTTAATGACCTGCTGGACACGGTCCACGTTGGACGCGAATGTGGCAACGATGATTCGGTTCTGCTGGTGCTCTGCGAAGATCGCATCGAAGGTCTTTCCGACGGTTCTCTCAGACATGGTGAATCCAGGACGGATCGCGTTTGTGGAGTCGCAGAGAAGGGCAAGAACGCCTTTCTTTCCGAGTTCCGCAAGTCTCTGGAGATCTGTCACATCGCCGAATACCGGAGTATAGTCGATCTTGAAGTCACCGGTGTTTAAGATGATTCCAGCCGGGGTGAATACGGCAAGTGCAGCCGCGTCCTCGATGGAGTGGTTCATCTTGATAAATTCTACGCGGAAACAGCCGAGATTGATGGACTGTCCGTGTTTTACAACTTTGCGCTTTACGCTGCGCAGCATGTTGTTCTCTTCCAGTTTATGGTCAATTAAGCCCATGGTCAGCTTTGTGGCATAGACCGGCGCGTTTACCATTTTTAACACGTACGGAAGCGCTCCGATATGGTCCTCATGACCGTGGGTGATAACAAATCCTTTTACCTTCTCATAATTGTCTTTTAAATAGGTCACATCCGGAATGACAAGGTCGATTCCAAGCATGTCATCGCTGGGGAATGCAAGTCCGCAGTCCATAACGATAATGCTGTCGCCATACTCGATGGCTGTCATGTTCATTCCGATCTGTTCCAGTCCCCCGAGAGGGATAATTTTGACTTTGCAGTCTGCTGTATCATTTTTCACGTTCTTCACGATTCATAACCTCTTTCTTATTATCATTCTTCTTCCTGCATTCACTGCAAAGTCCATAGAGCTTTACCTCGTGGTTCGTCACGAGAAAGCCCAGTTTCTCCATGACCTCCTCTTCCAGGCTGTCCAAAAGGTCCGATTCCAGGGAATATACCTTTCCGCAGCCCGTGCAGATGGCATGGTGGTGGCGGTGTCCCGACGCGCTTTCTTCACCGTTCAGCTCATACCGGGTAAAACCGTCATCAAATGTGACTTTGTCGATTACATGCAGGTCTAAAAGGACCTGTACGGTCCTGTATATCGTAGCCAGTCCGATCT
>CAVIYT010000132.1:0-9034 GCA_963646925.1 Paludibacteraceae bacterium | reverse complement strand
GCAAAAATCCATTCCAAATCGGCTGCACCGATGGGATTTTTGCCTTCCAGCCTATACTTTCTTACGGTCAGCGCAGCAAGTGCGCAGACCTACTGAACAGTTACCAAATTGTTTTCTGTAATCGTTTCTCTTTTTATTTCGCCGTATCCAGCCCAAGATGTCTGTAGGCGAGATCCGTCGCCATTCTTCCTCTCGGTGTCCGCATGATAAGCCCGTTCATCAATAAATACGGCTCATACACGTCCTCCAGGGTTCCGGAGTCTTCCCCGATGGACGCCGCCAGCGTCTCAAGTCCCACCGGACCGCCGGAGAATTTCTGGATCAGGGTGAGAAGCAGGGTCCGGTCATTATTGTCGAGACCAAGCTTGTCCACATCCAGGATATCCAGGGCGAAATCCGCCACATGTCTCGTGATCACACCATCGTATTTTACCTGGGCGAAGTCTCTCACTCTCTTTAAGAGGCGGTTTGCCAGCCGCGGGGTTCCCCGGGATCTTCTGGCGATCTCGAAAGCACCCTCCTCGTCTATCTCAACCCCCAGGACCTTTGCGGAACGCTTTACGATCACGCAGAGTTCCTCCGGTGTATAAAATTCCAGTCTCTGGATCACGCCGAAACGGTCGCGGAGCGGAGCCGTCAGAAGTCCCACTCTCGTTGTCGCGCCCACCAGCGTGAATTTCGGGAGATCCAGACGGATCGAGCGGGCAGATGAATCCTTTCCCAGCATAATATCGATCGCAAAGTCCTCCATCGCCGGATACAGGACTTCCTCCACCTGGCGGTTCAGTCTGTGGATCTCATCCACAAAGAGGACATCGCCTTCCTGGAGGTTATTTAAGATCGCGGCCATCTCCCCCGGCTTCTCGATCGCGGGGCCGGAGGTCACTTTTAAGTTCACGCCCATCTCGTTCGCGATGATTCCGCAGAGCGTTGTCTTTCCAAGTCCCGGCGGGCCGTAAAAGAGCACATGATCCAGCGCTTCCCCGCGGCTCTTTGCCGCGTCGATAAAGATCTTCAACGTGGACTTGATCTTCTCCTGGCCGATATAATCCTTTAAATACTGCGGACGCAGTGTCCCTTCTATTTTTTTGTCTTCCTCTGTCTCTTCGGTCGTAATGATTTTTCGGCTCATATTATTTCCTATCTATTTTCTATCCTCTTATAAAAATGCCAGATGCTTCAACGCGCCTTTCAGCACATCCTCGGAGGTCATTTTCTCCGTGATCGTTACCTTCTTCACAGCCGTCTGCGCCTCAGACGCAGAATAGCCGAGGGCCGTAAGCGCTTCCACAGCCTCTTTTCCGGCTTCTTCCATTCCGGAGAGGTCCGTTTTCGGGCTCTCATCCAGATCCGCGCCGACAAACAACACATCTTCCGCCTTTACCTTATCCTTCAGATCCAGAATAATTCTCTGGGCCGTCTTCGCCCCGACTCCCGGCGCCTTCGAGATCGCCTTCGCGTCACCGGAGAGCACGGCCAGACGCAGGACGTCCGGTCTCAACGCCGATAAGATTCCTAGGGCACTCTTCGGACCGACCCCGTTCACCCCGATCAGCTGGCGGAACATTTCAAGATCCTGTTTCGAGAGGAATCCGAAAAGACTCATTCCATCCTCACGCACGGAAAAGTACGTGTAGATCTTCACTTCCTCCCCCAGTCCCGGAAGCTCCCCGAGGACCGATGACGGAATAAAGATCCGATAGCCAATATTTCCCGCCTCGACAACGACGGAATCTTCCCTCTTCTCTTCCAGGGGACCGCGTATATATGAAATCACTGAATGAACCTCCCTTTTCCTTTCGCCATGTCATCTTGCATGTCGTAATCATACCATAGCCGCCATTTAAGTGCAAGTGAAACCGCCGTCATGATCGAACATATTTTCGATTGCGGCATTTTTTGAAATATTTTCCCGGGAAGCGACACCCTGCCTCTCCTTCGTTGACTTTCCATGTTTTCGCAGGTATAATCAGAAAACACAGAAGCAAAAATTTCTGCCGCCCGTTCCACGCACAGCCGGACATCCGCAGTTTTTTGCGCAGTCACCAGCATTTTTCATGGAACACAGACAGATCAGAATTATCGATATAAGGATTACAACATGATCACAATAGAAAAAACATTCCCGGGCACCATCTCCTACCCCTTGGAGCGCCTTGGGGATCCGGAAAAACTCGTCTTTTTCGACATCGAGACCACCGGTTTCTCCGCCGACTACAACACGGTATATCTCATCGGCTGTATCTGGCCGGAGAAAGACCATCTCCGCTTCATCCAGTGGTTTGCGGACACAAAAACCGCGGAGGCCGATGTTCTCACCGCATTCTTTGAATTTTTAAAAGCTTTTGACACCCTCGTCCATTTCAACGGGGACATGTTCGACATTCCCTTTGTCACGAAGCGCGCCAAAGCCTTAAAGCTCACCCCCGCCTTCGACGGCGTGGAGAGCGTCGATATCTTCCGCCGGATCAAGCCCTTTAAAAAACTTCTTGGTCTGCCGGACATGAAGCAGAAGACCATCGAGCGCTTTTTAAGGATCGGACGCGAGGATCTCTATAACGGCGGAGAACTCATCGAAGTCTACCTGGATTATCTGCGGACTCACGATGAGGAAGAAAAGCATCTTCTTCTCCTCCACAACGAGGATGACTTAAAGGGAATGCCGTCTCTTCTCCCCGTCCTCTTCTACCCGGACTTTTTTGCCCAGGATTTTACCCTGAAGGCGGTGCGGGAAGCTCCCGGTGAAACGGACCGGCTGATCCTCTCCCTCTCCGGGGATCCGGTGACAGTTCTCCCGTCCCCTGTGTCCGCCTCCGTCCCCGCCTACGCTTTCCGGGCAGACAAAGACCGGATGGAACTTTCCATCCGGGTCTACAAAGGTACCTTAAAATATTATTATCCGAACTGCAAAGATTACTATTACCTGATCTACGAGGATACCGCGATCCATAAAAGCGTCGGCGAGTTCGTCGACAAGGACGCCCGGATCAAGGCGACGAAGGAGACATGCTACACAAAAAAGGACGGCATCTTTCTCCCCCAGTCCGCAGATATCTGGGAGCCGGAATTCAAGACCTCCTGCAAAGATAAGACCGGATTCTTCGAAGTCCGGGAAGACTGCTTCTCCGATGCGGAAAAGCTGAACCGGTACATAAAAGAGATCTTCTCATTTCTTAAATAAGCTATCGCAATTCAGCGCTTTCACACGCTGCCTGTACCTGTTACAGGCGATAGCATTTCTGAACTTGCGCCAGTGCAAAAAAATGCATTCCAACACATTCCTGCACTAGGCTCTGTCACTTGTCTCTATCACCTTATGAGTTTTCCATGCATTACCAAAGACGCCGGAAAACTCATAAGCTTTTCTTTAATAATCCCCGTCTCTCAAAAGCTTCCTGATATACGCAAACGTCTTCCGCTCGCCCTTTTCCTTCAACATCAGAAGAATCTTATCAAGACATGCCTTCGTCTCCGGATGCATGACGATATACTCCTTGTTTCTGGAAAAATAAGTGTAGGGTGCCGCGTCCGTGTAATTCTTTCCCTGGTAGATCTTCGAGGCCGCGATCCGGTCCATGACCATCTCCGCCAGGTAATTCACCGGCATCTTCACGCCGACGATCTTCCAGTGGTCCTCCGCTGTGGACACGTCGGTCCAGTACTCGAAATGGTGCTTGTTTCTTCCTTTGTGGTGAAGCCAGGCGGAAGAATATCCTTTTTCTTCCTTCTCCGCCGCGTTGGGACTTCTCGTTCCCTGGTAGTACTTCACGCCGGTCTTAAATTCCTCCCAGGAATACTTCGACAGGTCATGGAGCAGTCCCTGTCTGAAAAGTCCCACCTTAAAGCAGCCTTCCATGACCACCAGCTTGTGGTGCGTGATGGTCAGGAAGTGATGCCAGGCGTTGTGAAGCAGCTGTTTTTCCTCATCGTTCAATTTTATAGAACTCATACTCTTACTCTCTTGTTGCCTTCTTTAACATATCTCCCAGCTCATCCACCGAGAATTTATAATGCTTGTTGCAGAACTGGCAGTTGACCTCGATCTCCTTGCCCTCGTCGATCATGTCCTGGATCTCTTTCTTTCCGATGCTGATGATCGCCTTCTCCACTCTGGAGCGCTCGCAGTCACAGTGGAACTGTACCGGCATCTTTGTCAGGATCTCAAGTCCAAACTCGCCGAGAATATCTGTCAGGATCTCCTCCGGAGTCTTTCCCGCGTCGAGCAGGGATGTGATGGAAGAGATTCCGGAAAGCTTCGCCTCAAGCTTGTCGATGATCTCATCGGAAGCGCCCGGAAGAAGCTGGATGATAAAACCGCCGGCCTGACGGACCGTGTTGTCCTTATTCATTAAAACACCGAGAGCGACGGAGGACGGAACCTGCTCAGATGTGGCAAAATAGTAGGTCAGATCTTCCGCGATCTCGCCTGTGACGAGCTGTGTCTGTCCCACGTACGGCTCTTTTAAGCCGATGTCCTTGATAACGCTTAAAACACCGAGATCCAGGGAACCGCCCACATCCAGTTTTCCCTGGGCGTTCGGCGGAAGCATGACTTCCGGATGGAAGGCGTATCCCTTCACGCTGCCATGACCGTCGGCTGTGACGAGAAGTCCGCCGAGCGGGCCGCTTCCCTCGATTCTGAGTGTTAAGAGGTCTTTCTCTCCCTTTAAGTCAGCGCCCATCATGGCTGCCGCCGTCATCAGGCGTCCCAGCGCGGCCGTAGCCACCGGGCTCGTGTTGTGGGCGTTCTTCGCGTTCTCCACCATATCTCTTGTCGTTGCGGCAAATGCGCGGATCTGACCGTCCGCAGCCGTCGCACGGATCATATAATCGTTCATGCTCTATTTCCTTTCTTTTCCATGTTCTCTCGCGATCACATAAATACGTTCACTGTCTTCTCTCGGCGGATTCTTCGTAAACGCGTCGTAGGCAGCGACAAATTCCATTCCCGCCTCCGCGATGGCGCGCTTCACATCCTCCAGGGAATATGCCCGCTGGTAATGGGTCTCATGATATTTCCTGAAGAGATCCCCCTCCTCGCGAACAAAGATCGACAGATCATAAATATTGATCTTCTCATCTTCCTCATACTGGTTGTCCCAGATAAAGCTGGAGTCGTCCCGGTCCTCCGCGATGGTATTATCTCCCATGATCTCCCGGTATTTGTACTCGGTATTCATATCGAAGATAAAGACTCCGCCCGGATCCAGATAGTTATTGACAAGGCGGAACACCTCCGTCAGGTCCTCCGGCTCCAAAATATAGTTCATACAGTCACAGATGGAGACCACCGCCGCCACCGTGCCGTAAAGTTCAAATTCCCGCATATCCTGACAGAGATATAAAATATCTTTTCCGGACTTTTCCTTCTTTTCCAGGGCCAGTTCCAGCATCTCCTCGGAATTGTCCACACCGATCATATCATAACCGGCATCCGCAAGAAGCTCCGTGAGACTTCCCGTCCCGCAGCCGAGATCAAGAAGAAGTCCCTCCGTGACTCCCTGTTCCTTTAAAAGCCCTGTCAGATATTCGCACCACTCCTCGTATGGAATATTGTCCATGAAAGTGTCGTAGACAGCGGCAAATCCTGTATATGCCTGCATTTTTTCTCCTTTTACACTGCAGTAATGAAAAAGCCACTACCCGCAATAGGTAATGGCTTACATTTCATCTTATGCGTTGCGGCCGCAGCACTTTTTGTACTTCTTTCCGCTTCCGCACGGACACGGATCGTTCGGGTAGATCTTGTGACCCTGACGGCGTACAGTTCCGGAAGCTTTCTGCTTCTTGTAAAGCTCGGTTCTTGTCTCAGCTGAAAGGATCTCAGACCACTGCGGAAGCTCATACAGCCAGGAAGCCTTAGCCTCTACCATATTGTAGTAAAGCTTCTCCGGATCGATCTCGATCTTAACGACAGTATCCTCTGCCATTGTGTCGATCGGGTTCTCGTATCCCTTTAAGCTCTCGTTGATTCCATCGAGGAAACCAGTCATGATGAGAACTTCTGTGCCGTACTTCTCAGCAAGCTCTTTTACAGTTCCCTCAACAACCTCTGTCGGGTTGGAGAGGATCTTCTCATAGATGCCTTTCTCGATTGTGAAGTAGTTTGTCCAGAGTTCTTCTTTCTTTTTATCATCGAGACCATCGCCGTAAGCGAGGTTTCTCCATGTCTCAAGTAATGTTGCCATATCAGTTCCATCCTTTTCGTATACTGTTTCTATTTCTTTTCCGCGCCATCCGTTCCCAAAAGGGCAGACTGGTACAGGAAATGTCTATTGCACATTATAACATAGGATATTTTTTCTGTAAACAGGAAAATTTCTTATGTAATAGGGAATTCCGAGGAATTCCCTATTACACAAAAAGGCACTAACGTGCCAATGATGCGCACTCGCGCGAAGATGTAGATTGTCGCAAGCGACCGCGCTCGGCGCGAGAATGTGCCAAGGCACATTCTTTTTATTTCAGATAGTCAAACGCGAACTGCGCGTAGATACCTGTTCCGTGATACAGAACATCCTCATCCACATCAAACGCCGGATGATGGTGCGGCGCCGTGACACCCTTCGCCTCATTCCTGCATCCCAGATATCCAAATACGCCCGGAACACTCTCCATGTAGACGCTGAAATCCTCGGCTCCCGTCATCTTCTTTAACGGGATCAGCGTGTCCTCTCCCATCTCTTCCGCAGCCGCCTGTCTCGCGATCTTCACAAGCTCCTCGTTGTCATTGATCAGCGGGCTCGGTCCGAAATAGTAGTCGAAGTCCGCCGTGCAGCCGTATCCTTCCACCGTCGGCTCCACCACCTTTTTGATCAGATCCGGCATGCCATTTCTGAACGCTTTGTTAAAGGTACGGACCGTTCCCACAAGCTCCGCCTCGTCCGCGATGATATTCTCCTTTGTTCCGCCGTGGAACATTCCGACAGAGACCACCAGGGAGTTGAAGGGATCGTTGATCCTGCTTGGGATCGTCTGAAGGACCTGGATCGCCGCCGCTGCCGCGAGGATCGCGTCTTTTCCCTGGTTCGGAGCGCTTCCATGGGCCTTTTTGCCGTGGATGTTGATCGTAAACCGGTCGCTGCAGGCCATCCGCTCTCCCGCCTCAAAATTTACGGTTCCCGTGGGCATGGTCGCCCAGATATGCATGCCGAAGATCGCGTCCACACCCTCTAACGCGCCGCGCTTTACATACTCCTCGGACTTTCTTCCGATCTCCTCCGCCATCTGAAAGATCAGCTTTACGGTTCCGTGAAGCTTCTCCCTGTTCGCGCTCAAGATCTTTGCCGCGCCCAGCAGCATCGCCGTATGGCAGTCATGTCCGCAGGCGTGCATGACGCCCGGATTTACACTGCAGTACGGTTTCCCCGGATTTTCCTGGACCGGCAGCGCGTCGATATCAGCACGGAGCATGACGGTCTTTCCAGGCATTCCGCCCTCGATCACGCCGACACAGCCGGTGATTCCGTCAAATTCCAGTACCTGGATTCCCATCTTTTCAAGTTCCGCCTTGATGAATTTTGTGGTCTCCACCTCTTTGGTGCTGAGTTCCGGATGTTCATGAAGATAGCGCCGGCACTGGATCACATAAGCTTCCTGTTCTTTCGCAAGTTCCTGTACTCTCATTTTACTGCGCCTCCTTTTTCTCCAGATAATCCGCCGCAAACTGCGCGTAGAACGCAGCGCCCTTTTTCAGGATCTCCTCGTTGACTTTAAATTTTCCGTTGTGGAGCGGATATACAGGGCCGTCCTTCTCATCGCAGCAGCCTAAGAACACGAAGATGGATGACGGGATCTTATCCATCACATAGGAAAAGTCCTCGCTTCCGCCGGCCTTCGCGGCTTCCGCCCAGGCATTCTCCCCGTAAAGCTTCTCCGCCGCGTTTCTCGCGAGTTCCGTGAGTTCCGGATCCCGGTTGATGACGGACGGCTCCAGATAGGAGTACTCCACCTCCGCCGTGCAGCCGTCAGCCGCAGCCGTGTTCGTCACGATCTGTCTCATGGTCTTCTCCACCATGGCTCTCGTCTCCGGCGCGTAGCAGCGGACGGTTCCTTCCATGACGGCGGTGTCCGTGATGATGTTAAACTGGGTTCCCGCAGACACTTTTCCGACGGATACCACCAGGGAATTTAACGGATCATTCACACGGCTCACGATATGCTGAAGCTGGAGAAGGATCGAGCTTGCCGCCACGATGGCGTCCTTTCCGAGATTCGGCATGGAACCGTGAGTGGAGACGCCGTGGACAGTGATCTTAAAGTTATCGCAGCTCGCCATCACTTCCCCGTCTTTTATAAGGAACTGTCCCGCAGCCGCGGACGGCCACACATGCATGCCCATAGCCGCGTCCACATCATTGAGATATCCGTTGTCCACATAGTAATGGCTTCCGATAAATGCCTCTTCCGCCGCCTGGAACAGCAGTTTTACGGTTCCCTTTAACTCCTTTTTCTGCTCGACTAAAAGTCTCGCAGCACCCAACAGCATGGACGCGTGGCAGTCATGTCCGCAGGCGTGCATGACACCTGGATTCTTACTCTCAAACTCCACTCCGCTCTCCTCCGTGATCGGGAGCGCGTCGATGTCGGCTCTCAAAAGAAGTGTGGGACTATCCCCTTTTTCACCCTTGATTGTCGCGATGCAGCCGGTATAATCCGGGAATGTCTGGACCAGAATTCCAAGTTTTTCAAGTTCTGACACAATGTAGGCGGTCGTCTCTTTCTCCTTAAAAGAAAGTTCCGCGTGTTCATGGAGATAATGGCGGTTCGCTATGATCTGGCTCTCCGTCTCCTCCGCTCTTTTCGAAAAATTCATATGTTCTCCTTTCTGCCGCAAAAGAAAAAAGAGCACTGCACGGCATATCTGCCATCTCATGCGGTGCTCTTTTTATGTGTTCTATTTTTCTATTTCAGTTCTACAGATAGATCGCGCCGCCAGGTCCAAGCGGAAGGTTTAAGAGAACCCAGATAACGACCTGGATGATCCATGCGATCGCAAATGTAACCGAGAACGGAAGCATGTTTGCGATAACTG
>CAVIYT010000131.1:9932-27719 GCA_963646925.1 Paludibacteraceae bacterium | reverse complement strand
GCCTAAGCTTTCTTACGGTCAGCGCAGCAAGTGCGCAGACCTACTGAACAGTTACCTTTTACGCTTCTTTCTCCACCTGCTCCTCCCATCTGCTTCTCTTATAATACAGATAGGAAATAACCGTGCACACGATCCAGCCCACCGGGTAGCCGAGACCTACGGTGTACTCGTTGAAGGCGATCTTTGTCACGAAGAACAGATAGATCTGTCTGCAGACGACGAAGCTGAAGAGCATGATGCACATCGGTCCCTTCGCGTCACCGGAACCTCTGAGGGAACCGGCTAAGATCTGGTTGAAGGAACTGCAGAAACGAAACGGCACGGTCATAAGAATAAACAGCGTTCCGTAATGCAGCACATCCGGATCCCGGTTAAAGAGGGATACCAGGGATCGCGCGGAAAGTGCCATGGCGATGGAGATGCAGATCAGTACGCCGACGCCCATGAACACCGCCTGTCGGACGCCTTTTCTGGCACGCTTTACGTTCTTCGCACCGAGGTTCTGTCCCACGAAGGTGGTTGCCGCCTGACCCATGCTCTGGGCGGGCAGGATCGCGAACTGGTCGATCTTCGAGTGGCAGCTCCAACCTGCCATAATTACCGAGGAACCAAGACCGTTGACGTATGCCTGTACCAGGGCATTGGAAAAGGCTGTGAGTCCCTGCTGGACACCGGCGGGAAGTCCGATCCGGAAGATCTCACCGAGACATGCCTTATTGATATGTAAATCCCTTAAGACAAGTTTATGGGCTCCATCTGTCCTTGTGAGCGTCATGCAGACCAGGAAGGCGGAAACTGTCTCCGCCATCACCGTGGCGATCGCCACACCGCTGATCCCCCAGTGGAATACCGTCACAAAAAGGATATCCAGAACAATGTTCAAGCAGCTGCTGATGATCAGGAACAGGAGCGGACGTCTCGTATCTCCAACCGCTCTCAAGATCGCGCTTCCCATATTGTAGAGGAACAGCACCGGGACTCCGGCAAAGTAGATCTTTAAGTACTCTCCCGCCGGTTCGATCACGTCATCCGGCGTGGACATCCACTTTAACATCACCGGGACGACCCCGATGGAGATCAAGGAGACAAAACATCCGATGATCACCGCAAAGAGGATCGTCGTCTCCACCGCCTCGTGAAGTTTCTCATGATTTTTCGCGCCGAAGCTCGTGCTGATCAGCACACCGGCTCCGATGGAGATTCCGTTGAAGAAGTTCACAAGAGTGTTGCAGATCGCCGTGGTAGCCCCCACTGCCGCTAATGCCGAAGTTCCCAGATAGTTTCCCACAACGATGCTGTCCACCGTGTTGTAGAGCTGTTGGAATACGTTTCCCATGATCAGCGGGATCGCGAACAGCACCAGCTGTTTCCAGATCACACCCTCGGTCATATCAATGTTTGTTTTTCGTCCGGCTGATGGTCTCGGCATCTGCATTGCCCCTTTCTGTCCGTTTTATCCGCATATTTATTTGTTTTTGAGAATGTAAATTTTATCCTTGAAATGTAATATCTATGTAAATCATACGAGATTTTATGGGAAAAAGCAAGCGCTTCCACGCCATTACTGTCACAGGAAATCTTTGTCTGTCTCACAGGAAATTTTTTGTGTCGATTCGATTTGTTGGAAATGGTCTTTCACGAGCGCGGTCGATTGCGACAATCTACATCTTCGCGCGAGTGCGCATCATTGGCACATTAGTGCTTTTTTGTGTAATAGGGAATTCCTCGGAATTTTCTATTACACAAAGAAGCAGGATGCCCGCCTGAAAAAACGGTACATCCTGCCTCTCTTATAATTTCGTATTTCGTCTTCTAAAGATTACTCCCAAGTCGGAACGTAAGCTCCTTTGTAAACCTCGTCGATCACCTTAGCAACTTCCGGTGTACGGAAATAGTCAACAACTTTCTTGTAAAGCTCGTTGTCCTTGTCAGCTGTTCTCGCAACGATGATGTTTACGTACGGGTTGTCGCTTCCATCCTCAACAGTCTCAAGGAAGATTGCGTCCTCCTTCGGGTTTAAGCCGTTGTCAACTGCGTGTCCGCCGTTGATGACTGCTGCTGCAACGTCCGGAAGAAGGCTTGCTGTGTTTGCTGCCTCAACCTCTTTGATGTCAAGGTTTAACGGGTTCTCTGTGATATCTTTCTTTGTCGGTGTGTAGCCTGCTGCCGGGTCAACTTTGATGAGACCTGCGGACTCTAAAAGCTTTAATGCGCGGCCGCCGTTTGTAGCGTCGTTCGGGATCGCGATGATGTCGCCGTCCTTGATCTCGGAAACGTCTTTGATCTTGTTGGAGTAGATTCCTAACGGAGCGATGATTGTCTCACCGATAACGGAAAGATCATAACCATTGTTCTTGCAGTCATCCTCAAAGTACGCGATGTGCTGGAAAGAGTTTAAATCGATCTCGCCGTCGTTTAACGCACGGTTCGGAAGCGGATAATCCGAGAATTTTACAAGCTCAAGATCAATGTTCTCCTCAGCAAGTTTCTCGATAACCGGCTGCCACTGCTCATTGTTCTCGCCGACTACGCCGAGCTTGATCACGGTCTTCTCACCGGATGCTGCTGTTGTGTCTGCTGCTGCCTCAGAACCGGCTGCCGTTGTCTCTGCTGCCGCTGTTGTAGTGTCTGCAGCTGTTGTCTCTGTCTTCTGGCTGCTGCCGCATGCTGTTAAGGATAATGCTAAAACTGCCGCGGTGCTGAGTGCTAAAAATCTTTTCTTCATAATGTGTCTCCTCCTAAACTATGTTTGTCTCTTACCAGTTTCCTCCGTGTTCGCTGCACGGACCGGTCAGATCCTTTTTATTGATACGGAGCGGAATCCTACCCGCCGCCGCTTCAAGCTGTGTTGCCTTTCCGGTTCTTGTCTAGTGTGTTGTCTTTTTAATAATGTAAGAACCTGTGCTCTGGATCAGGCTTACCATGATCAGGATGATAATAACCGTCACATATGTGACATCTGTCTGTCCTCTGGAATGACCATAACGGATTGCGAAGTCTCCGAGTCCGCCGCCGCCGACAGCACCTGCCATCGCAGTAAGGCCTACCAGGCTGATAAATGTGATCTGCATCGCGCGGATGATTCCCGGTACGCTCTCCTTTAAGTATACCCGGAAAATGATCTCCCACGGGCTGTTTCCCATACTCTCCGCTGCCTCGATCAGACCGTAATCCACTTCAGCAAGTGCGCTCTCAATCTGTCTCGTGAAGAACGGCACAGTACCGAAGATCAGCGGTAAGATCGCTCCTTTTGTACCGATGGCAGTTCCCACGACCATACGGGTCAGCGGAATCAGCGCTGTTAAAAGGATTACAAACGGGATCGAACGGAAAATATTTACTAACTTATCTAAAATATTGAAAATAACCTTGTTTTTCAAAACGCCCTTCGGAGAAGTCGCTGTGAGGATAACTCCGAAGAAAAGCCCGAACACCATGGAGATAGCTCCCGATACGATTACCATGTAAATCGTCTGTCCGAAGCTTTCCCATAACTCATCCGGCTTCGTCATGACATTGGGGATGATCGTATTTAAAAAATTAGCCATTTTCAAGCACCTCCACTCCTACATTCTTCTCTTTCAGATACTCAACCGCAGCCTCGATATCCTCTTTCTTTCCGCTGGCGATCGCTACGGTACCGCCGATCGGCGCGTCCTGAACGATCTCCAAATCCGCGAAGATGATATTTAAGTTGATGTTGAACTTTCTGGAAGTCTCGGAGATCAGCGCCTCCGATGTATTCTTCTTAATGTAGTTCAACCGCAGGATCTTCTCTCCCGACTTTAATTCTACAAGCGGGGACTTATCCTCGATCAGCTTTTCGATCTTCTGGAGGTTTGAAGTTGTGCGGATGAAGTCTCTCGTGATGCCTGCCTTCGGTGCGGCGAAGATAGAGAATACATCGCCTTCCTCCACAACATTTCCGTGCTCCATAACGGCAACTCTGTCACAGATCTCCTTGACAACTGCCATCTCGTGGGTGATGATCACGATGGTGATTCCAAGCTTCTCGTTCAAGTGCTTTAAGAGTTGTAAGATCGCTCCCGTCGTCTGCGGGTCCAGGGCACTTGTAGCCTCGTCGCAGAGAAGAACTTTCGGGTCGTTCGCGAGGGCTCTCGCGATGGCGACTCTCTGTTTCTGTCCGCCGGAAAGCTGGCTCGGATACGCGTTCTCTTTCTCCGCGATATCAACGAGCTCCAGAAGTTCCTTGACTTTCGCCTTGATCTGCGGTTTTGTGAGTCCGCTTCCCTTTAACGGGTAAGCGACGTTCTCGCCGACGGTTCTGGAACGCATCAGGTTGAAGTGTTGGAAGATCATTCCGATCTTCTTTCTCGCCTCTCTCAGTTCCTTTGCCGGAAGATCCGTGAGGACTTTTCCGGCAACGGTAACCGTTCCGCTTGTCGGTCTCTCAAGCAGGTTGATGCATCGCACCAGTGTGGATTTTCCCGCTCCGGAGAAACCGATGATACCGAAGATCTCGCCGCTCTTAATATGGAGCGTGACATCGGATACCGCATGGACTTTATCCGCGCCGGTATCGAAGGTCTTTGTAATATGGTCTAACTGAATCAATTCTATCCTCCTATGTACGTGTCATACGTACATTTTCTAATCTCTGTGTGTGCTAATAAGATATCACGTTTCCACTTATTCGTCAAATATAGATAAAAAATAAGCTATTATAGGTTTTTCCTATATCAAAGCCGCTTTTATGAGTTTTTCCGGCTGTGACATCCATCTGTCTTTCTGGGGTGGGCATATACCCGGCAAAAAACACGGGCAGCTATTGTTTATAAGCTGCCCTGTGCATGGTATCCTATTTGATTGCGCTTCATTTACGCTTCCTTCACCGCATTCACTGCCTTATCTAAGAAGTCGGCTTCCACATACTCAACGGTTCCCTCGTCGACAGCCTTCGCGATCGCCGGACGGATCGGGATCTGCGCGAGAACCGGGATTCCGTACTCTTTTGCGACGTCATCGATATGGCTCTCGCCGAAGACAGAGATCTTCTTTCCGCAGTCCGGACATTCGAGGTAGCTCATATTCTCAACAAGACCAAGGATCGGAACGTTCATCTTCTTTGCCATGTTGACCGCCTTCTCAACGATCATGGAGACGAGTTCCTGCGGGGAGGTCACGATAATGATTCCATTTATCGGAAGGGACTGGAATACGGTAAGCGGCACATCGCCGGTTCCCGGAGGCATATCAACGAACATATAGTCGATATCCTGCCAGAGTGTCTCACTCCAGAACTGTTTTACCGCACCCGCGATCACCGGACCACGCCAGATCACCGGATCCGTCTCGTTCTCCAGAAGCATGTTGGAGGAGATCACCTCAACACCTGTGGAGGAAGCTGCCGGGACAAGGAGCTTTCCATCCTGTGTCACGGTCACGCCGTCATGGATCCCGAAAGCTCTCGGAATTGACGGACCTGTGATATCCGCGTCGAGGATTCCGACTCTCGCGCCTGTCGCGCGCATACGGCATGCCATTAAGGATGTCACTAAGGATTTTCCGACACCACCTTTACCGCTGACAACGCCGATCACTTTCTTTACGGAGCTCGCCGGGTTTAACTTCTCAAGGAAGCTCTGCGGCTCGCTTGTTCTGCTTCCGCAGCTTGCGGAACATGTTCCGCAGTCATGGGTACAATTTTCTGCTGTTTCGCTCATTACTATCTCACTTTCTAACTGTTATTCGCCTGCAGCCATATCCGGCTGCCTGCGCATTTTATTCTTTCAGACCTGTCTCGATCAGGCTGCACACAGCCTCTAAGGCCTCTTTCTCGTCCGGACCATCGCAATGGATTGTGATCTCATCGCCGCAGCGGATTCCGGATGCCATTACGTTTAATACGCTCTTCGCGTTGATTTCCTTTTCTTTATAAAAAATCATCACTTTAGAATCGAACTTCATGGATGTCTGGCAGAGCAGTCCCGCCGGGCGAAGATGAAGACCTGTCGGGTTTACGACTGTAACTTTTCTTTCTACCATAACCTGTTCCTCCTATTCTGTTTGTAAACATTTTCATTTTATACCACAAACTCTGGGATGTCAACGGAACGCCCCGGAATGATTTGACATTTTACGCGGCCCGGGATAAAATCAAAACTATCTACGGTAAAAGCCGCATGATTCCTAATTTTCTATCTAAAATCAGAAAATTTGCGGAACAAAATACAGCTGTTTCATTCTTTGCCTGCAGGGTCTGGACGGCGGAAGTCTCTTCCGAATATGCGGCATCCGTTACAACTAAACTATTTTTAGTATCTAAGGAGTTTCCCTTAAATGAAAACACTCGCCAAAAACCTATATAAAGTCACCCTGACCAACAAAGCCATGCGGACCTCATCGAGAAACCTCTATATTATAAAGGGCGATGAACGCAGTCTCATGATCGACACGTCCTGGAAAGTGCCGGAATGCCTAAACGACATGGAAAGCGCCTTGAAGGAGCTTTCCATCGATTATAAAGACCTCGACATCTTCGTTACCCACAACCACGCGGACCACAGCGGATACGTCTCCTATTTCACGGACCGCGGCGCCAGGACCTTTATGAATCCCGTTGAGATCACAGAATCCTCCGACCGCTACCACCGCCTTTACGAGGACAACACCATGCGCCGCTCCTACACCAGGGAGTGTGGAGTCACAAAGGAACTGTCTCCCGATGCCTGGCAGGAGATCAACGCCGGTGCGGACCAGCTCGCCAGGGAAAACAACATCAATTTTAATTTTCTCTATATTCCCACCGCGCCGGGAGACAGATTCTCCTGCGGCGGCTATGATCTGGAGGTGGTCCCCCTCTACGGTCACACTTCCGGACAGTGCGGTCTCGTGGAGCGAAACAAAAAACTTTTCTTCTGTGCCGACCAGGTGATCCTTGGACTTACTCCCATCGTCATCACCGCCGGAAAAGACCAGCATCTCCTCGCCGAATACTTCGCATCCTTAAAAGAATTAGCGGCTGATTATACCGGATACCGCTTTCTCCCCGGACACTACGGAGAGTTCACCGAGATCCAGGAGGAGACCAGCCGCATCATTTCTGAGTATGAGACCCGATGCACCCAGCTCCGGCTGGCCCTGGCGGAAAGCCGCCGCCCGATGACTCTTTTAGAGTTAGATCAGGCCCTCTACGTCCAGCGCATGCAGACCTACCGCTATTCCTATCTCTTCTCCTATCTCAACACATGGCCGAAGCTCTTCTCCTGCCTGGACTGGCTGGCGGAGACAGGGGTGATCGTCCGGACGGAAAAGGACGGTGTCCTATACTGGTCGCTCCGCTAAGCGCGCCTCGGACTCCCGCTTTGAGAACACGCAGCCACAGTAATTCTGGCGGTAGAGCGCGTGTTCTCTGGAAAGCTCCGTGGATCTCTTATATCCGTTTCTCTTCTTAAAATCTGAGGGCAGGAATTCTACTCCGTACTCCTGTCCCATCTCTTCCCCGATCCGGTTTAACCGCTCTGCGTCCTTCAGAGGACTGATGGTGAGCGTTGTTGTAAAGAAGTCGAAACCTCCGGCTTTTGCCTCCCGCGCCGCCTCGGAAAGACGGAGTTTAAAGCACTCCGTACATCTCGCGCCGCCCTCCGGCTCCTGCTCTAATCCTTTTGCCGCCGCATAGAAATCGTCGGGCACATAGGTTCCAGCCACAAAGTGGATCGGATGACGGTCCGCCTCCTGTTCCCACTCCCCGTTGAATTCCCGGATCAGGCGCTCCTGCTCCGATGTCCGCTCCTCGTACTCTGACGGCGGGTAGATATTCGGGTTATAGTAAAATACCGTGATCTCAAAATATCTGGAGAGATACTCCAGAACATAACTGCTACATGGCGCGCAGCAGCTGTGAAGGAACAGAGTCGGCACCTTCTCCTCTTTCTGCAGTTCTTCCAGTTTTTTGTCTAATTCTTTCTGATAATTTCGCTTGTTCATATGTTCTCCCGGCAGGTTGTACTCTCCTGCCCTGTGCTTAAAATACGAACTGGCCCGCAACGGAAAAAGGCAGCCGGATCTTCTCCCGCTGCCTGTATTTCTATTTTCACCAGCTCCGCCAGGCTTATCCACCAGCGGTCCGCCTCCAATATCCGTTTTTCCGAAACGACCTCTTACAGGAAATCCCTGATCCGTTTGCTGCGGACCGGATTTCTGAGCTTTCTAAGCGCTTTCGCCTCGATCTGGCGGATACGCTCTCTCGTTACGTTGAACTCTTTTCCGACTTCCTCCAGGGTTCTCGGATGTCCATCCTCGAGACCAAATCGAAGAACGATGACTTGACGCTCTCTCTCCTTGAGATCGCCCAGTAATGCATCGATGTGTTCTCTTAACATTACGGACTCCACGTTTCCTTCCGGAGTCACCGCGTTGCTGTCCGCAACGAAATCGCCGAGGTTGGAATCGTCCTCCTCACCGATCGGGGTCTCTAAGGATGCAGGCTCTCTCGCGATCTGCATAATCTCCATAACCTTGTCCTCAGACATCTCAAGCGCTTCCGCAAGTTCTGTCACGGACGGCTCGTAGCCAA
The DNA here is from genome assembly GCA_963646925.1 of Paludibacteraceae bacterium. Classification (GTDB taxonomy): domain Bacteria; phylum Bacillota; class Clostridia; order Lachnospirales; family Lachnospiraceae; genus Pilosibacter. The sequence continues at coordinate 19,183 of CAVIYT010000131.1, read as the reverse complement.
GTTCCAGAGTCAGCTTTCTCTGCATCTTTGACATCTTGTTGATCGTCTCTACCATATGCACCGGAACACGGATCGTTCTCGCCTGATCCGCAAGCGCTCTCGTCACGGACTGACGGATCCACCAGGTCGCATATGTACTTAACTTATATCCTTTTGTATAATCGAACTTCTCAACGCCCTTAATCAGACCAAGGTTTCCTTCCTGAACAAGATCCAGGAAACTCATTCCACGTCCGGTATAACGCTTCGCGATACTCACCACGAGACGCAGGTTGGCCTCGATCAGGCGCTCTTTTGCTGACTCATCGCCCTCTGCTTTTCTCTTTGCGAGACGAAGCTCCTCATCCGCAGAAAGAAGCGGCACGGTACCGATCTCCTTTAAGTACATGCGGACCGGGTCTTCCGTTCCGATACCTTCCAAGAGGTCGATGGCATCTAAGTCAATGTCCTCTCCGTCCTTGTCCTCACGGTAGTCATCGTCAAGGTCATCCAGAAGCATGGAATCATCCGCAAGCATTGCGTCATCGATTACCGGCACAACATCGATATTGCTGTGCTCTAAGTAATTATAAATTTCGTCCATCTGCTCCGGTCCGAGGTTATCACCGGCAAAAAAGTCGTTGATCTCCGTCGCGTCAAGCGCGTTCTGCTTTGACTTACCAAGTGCGACAAGTTTCTTAAGTTTGTCTAAAAATACTTCTTTTTCCACTGAATAACGTCCTTTCAGGTTGGCTTTCAGGTCGGAGCTAACCAAAATGCTCCACGATAGTTCATTATATACTATCCTGCGACATTTTTCAACTTTTTTCTCTGACTTTTTCGTTGAATTTTAACGTTTTTTAGCATTCTTATCCACTTTCACCGGTCAGTCCGCGGTCTTTTCCTCGCGCTTTTCCGGCTCCGGGCTGCAGCTTAAGGTGACTGCTTCCTTCACATTCTCAATTTTCGCCTCGGTCACCGATCCTCCGAACTCACCGTCAAGAACCCACGGAACCTCTTCCTTTGCGGTCACCGTAAATTTCGAGGACTTCACGCGGATCACGTCCTTATTTTCCTGTTCTGGGAACAGGAGCAGGCCGCTTAAAATATTCGGAAGGTCCACTGGAGATTTCGGTGTCCGGATAAACAGGCCCTCAAACAGACCGTCATGGAAGGAAACATTCTTCGGTGCGAGTCCGCTGAATCCGCCGACGCTTGTGGTGTTTGTCACCATGCCGAAGATAAATTCTCCGTCCGCCTCTCCGTCATCCCAGGCCACATGCATCTTGTAGGACTTTAAATTTCCAAGGGCCTTGATAGACTCCAGGATATACGCCTGATGTCCGAGGACATTTTTGATATCCTGGGGCGTACTGTAGGACACCTCGGTGAAGGCACCGAAGGCGGCAATATACACAAAGTACCGCTCATCTCCGAATTTTCCAATATCGACACCGTAGGACTTTCCGCTCACCACATCCTGGGCCGCCTTCGTGAGGTTCGCCGGGATCTTTAAGCTTCTCGCAAAATCATTCGTGGAACCCGACGGGAGATATCCGATCTCCGGGCGTTTATCCAGTTTCATGATTCCTGAGATCACACTATTTAAGGTTCCGTCTCCGCCGCTGCAGACGAAAAGTTCCACATCTTTTCCGTATTCCTCGGCGATCTTCGCCGCATCCCCCGGTTCCTGGGTCACATAAACGGACGGCAGATATCCTGCCCCGCAGAAAATTCCGAGAATATCGGACAACTGGTTTTTGATGGCTTCCTTCCCGGAACGGGGATTAAAAACAAATATCATTTTTTTCATCGTGATCACGCTCCATAAAAGGCGCCCTTGTGCGCCGTAATACTAATAAATGTCAATTTTATATCTCACAGACAGATGCCGTTTCTGCATTCTGTCCGTCTCGATCAAATAAGTTCTGCTGGTCCAGGGAAAATAAATGCTGCCTGCGGTGCCGCTTGTTTTCTTTTTAGACTCATTATATTATAGTCGGCTTTCCAACAGTTTCCTGTACGCTGCGAACGCGTTGGGGATCGGATACTTTTCCTTCAGTTCCTCCCTGTCTGCAAACAGCATACCCGGAATTTCCTTCTCTGTTTTGATCAGATACCCGCTCATATGCCACTCCACATGGCTGAAAATATGCTTTGCCGCGGGCAGTGTTTCCAACACCGTAGCCCCGTCCCCGAGGCACTTCAGCACCTCTTTCTCCGAAAGTTTCCCTTCCAGATTCGGGAATTCGTAGAGGGATGCCAGAAGTCCTGTGTCATCCCGCTTTCTAATGGCTATTTTATCCCCGTATTCCACTAATAATACGGTCTTTTCCTCGATTTTCCTCTTCTTCTTCGGCGTTTTCACCGGAATTTCAGAGGTCAGGTCCTTTTTTCTCGCCTCGCAGACCGTATAGAACGGACAGGGAAGTTCACAGAGCGGCGCGCCGTTTGGCACGCATACGATCGCGCCCGTCTCGATGAGCGCCTGGTTGAAATCCCCGGGCTCATCTTTTTTGAGTGTCTTTAAGACCTCTTCCACCGCGACTTCTGTCTTCTTCTTTACCGCCTGTTTCAAGATATCCTCATAGCTTCCGGATACTCTCGACAAGACCCGCATCACATTTCCGTCCACAGCCGGGACAGGGAGTCCGAAGGCGATGGATCCGATGGCTCCCGCCGTGTAGCTACCGATTCCCGGAAGACCGAGAAGGGCATTGTGATCCGCAGGGAGCTTTCCGCCGTACTCCGAGACGATGATCTCCGCGGCTTTCTTTAAATTCCTGGCCCTGCTGTAATATCCGAGACCTTCCCAGCACTTAAAGAGTTCCTCTTCCTCGCACTCCGCCAATGCCTGCACCGTCGGAAAATGCTCCATGAAACGGGCAAAGTACGGCTTTACCGCCTCCACTCTCGTCTGCTGCAGCATGATCTCGGAGATCCAGATCCGGTAGGCATCCCGGTTCTCTCTCCAGGGGAGATCCCTTTTGTTTCCCTGATACCAGGAAAGGAGCGGTCCCCTTGCGGCTTCCAGACGCTCCGTCAGGGTGAGGTTCTTCTCATCCGGAAAGATTTTCTGGAGGCCGGAATAAAGATCCGCCCCCGAAACATTCATTTCTTCTTCCTTATACATATCCATAGACTCCGCGGACGGAAACTTCCCCGGAGATGATCTCCTTTAATGTGCCGTCGGCAAGACGCACCAGCAGAGCGCCGTCCTTATTGATTCCCTCGGAGACGCCTCTGTACTCTCCCGCCGGATCCAGAACACACACCTCATTGCCGAGGTTTACGAGGTTCGCGTTGTACTCCTCGATGAGTCCCGACATATCCTGGGTCTTGATGAAAGTGTCATAGTATCCCTCAAAGGCCGCCATGATCGCCGCGATGATCTCACTTCTCTTCTGGAGCTTTCCGCTCTCGATCCGCAGGGAAGTCGCCGTCGCCTTGATATCGTCCGGGAATTCCGTCTGGTTTACATTGATTCCCGTTCCCGGGATCACGTATTGGATCTCCATGAGCTCTGTGCTCATCTCCGTTAAGATTCCGCAGATCTTCTTCTTATTTAAGACAAGGTCATTCGGCCATTTGATCTCAGATTTCAGCCCCGTCGCGTTCTCGATTCCCTTTCTCGTGGCCAGCGCCATGACAAGTGTCAGCATGGATGCCGCCATGGGATCGATCTGGGGTCTCAAGAGCATGCTCATCCAGATACCAACGCCCGCCGGGGATGTCCAGACACGGCCTCTTCTGCCCTTTCCGCCGAGCTGACGTTCCGCAACTGCAAGGGTTCCGTGGGGCGCGCCCTGTTCCGCGAGACGACGGATCTCGTTGTTCGTGGAATCCGTCTCCTCGAAGAATGCCACATCCGCTCCTGCCCACTTCGTGTGGATCGTACTCTCCAGCTCTTCCTTTGAGAGTACATCCGCCGAACCTTTTAAGATATATCCTTTATTGCGGACTGCCTCGATCTCGTAGCCCTCTTCCTTTAACTGGTTGATGACCTTCCAGACCGCCGTTCTCGAGACACCGAACTTCTCGCAAAGCTCCTGTCCGGAAATATAGCCATCCGTCTCCTTCAATAATTTCAGGATCTCTCCCTTCATCTCATTACCTCCACCAGATGCTCATTGCGCTTAAAAATGTAAAGATCAGCAGGATCGTTCCAAACACCATCTGGAACACAGCTGCCATTCTTCTCCGCCTCTCCCGCTTTGTCCGGGAAAGCCAGTATTTTCCTGTGGCCAGGTTTAAAAACGCCGCCAGGAAAAAGATCACCGGAAAGAGGAACATATACCTCTCCGTGTCAAGGAACGAAATGACCGCCATCACTACCACAGCGATGCCGATGATGATGTGCATGGCATCAAGTGCCATGGACTCGCTCCTTACTTTCCTTCTCTTATTGTTTTCCGCCATGTTTCAGCGTTCTCCTCATATTTTCTGCCGGATCTGCCGCTTTCCCAGGACCGCCGCATGCTGCCTGGTACTTTTTTCAAAACTTCCGATGTGCTGCCGCACACCCCTATCCTATCGTCAATCTGTCCGAAAGGAGTTCATGGATCTTCCCCACGATATCGTCCGGCGTATAGACCTTAAAGACTTCCATCTGCGTCTTCTTCGCGAACATCTCCAGGACTGCCCCGTAGAGCCCCTGTCTGAAAACACCCGTTTGAATTCTGCCGCCGCGTCGGTCATTTTCATGGATCGCACGCCGAATATCTTTAATTTTTCGATCATGGAATCGTCGATCTGAAGCACGGTGGAGTAGGTCATATTTCCCCAGATCTCCTCCGCCTTTCCAAGATCGTCCATGCAGATCAGGGCGCCGTTTAACGCCCCAAACGGACGTTCCCGCGACCCCCTTGATCTTCATTCCGGCTTCCCAGAGCGCCTTCCAGACACCGATCTGGTACGCGCCCCGGGCTCCGCCGCCCTCTAAAACGATTCCATATTCTTTTTCAAGATCAATTCTCAGTTTCACTCTTCTTTGCAATCTCCGTCACGCTTGTCACAAGACCTGCGAGGGACTGGATCTCAGACGGGATAATGATCTTTGTCGCCTTGCCGTCTGCCGCCTTCGCGAATGCCTCAAGACTCTTTAACTGTAAAACTGCCTGGTCAGCGCCTGCGTCCTTGATCATGCGGATACCATCGGCGTTTGCCTGCTGGATCTTTAAGATCGCCTCCGCCTGACCTTCCGCCTCGCGGATCCGTTTTTCCTTCTCCGCCTCGGCGTGAAGGATCGCTGCCTGCTTATCTGCCTCCGCGTCAAGGATCGCGGACTGTTTCTTACCTTCTGCCACGAGGATCGTGGACTTCTTCTCACCTTCCGCGCGGAGGATCGCCTCACGGCGCTCACGCTCGGCCTTCATCTGTTTCTCCATGGCATCCTGGATCGCTGCCGGCGGAATGATGTTCTTTAATTCCACACGGTTGACCTTGATTCCCCACGGATCTGTCGCTACATCCAGGGCGGAACGCATCTTTGTGTTGATGGTCTCACGGGATGTCAGGGTCTGGTCGAGTTCCAGGTCACCGATGATGTTTCGGAGTGTGGTGGCTGTCAGGTTCTCGATGGCCATGATCGGGTTCTCAACGCCGTAGGCGTAGAGCTTCGGGTCTGTGATCTGGAAGAACACGACCGTATCGATCTTCATGGTTACGTTATCCTTTGTGATCACCGGCTGCGGGGCGAAGTCAACGACCTGCTCCTTTAAGAGCACGCGCTTTGCGACGCGGTCAATAAACGGAACTTTAAAGTGGATCCCCACGTTCCATGTCTCTAAGTACGCGCCAAGTCTCTCCACGACCGTCGCCTGTGCCTGCGGCACGATGCGGATGCAGGAGACGAGGATCAGCAGAATGATGAAGATCAGTACTAAAACTAATAATGCTGGCATCTTTAAGTCCTCCTTTATGATTTTTCATTTTCTGGAACCGGCTCCACGATGAGCTTCACGCCCCGGACTTCCCTTATCACCACATGGGTGCCCACCGGGATCGTCACCGCGTCATCCGCGGATCTCGCCGTCCACTCCTGACCGTTGACTACGGCGGTCCCGGACGGCTCATTGTTGTCGATCTTTGCGATCACCTTCGCTTTTCTTCCGATCAGCCCGTCCACGTTCGTCTTCACGGTCTCCCGGTTGACGAACCGTGTGGCGAGCGGTCTTGTAAAGAGAAGCAGAACAAACGATACGATCAGAAATACTACGAGCTGTACATGGATGGAGCATCCAAGCACCGCCGCGAAGAACGCGAACACTGCGCCGCCCGCGAACCAGATCGTCGTGAGCGCCATGGTCGCCGCCTCGATTCCGATCAGAATTACAAAGGCCGCCAGCCATCCGATCATATCCATAAAATCACTCCTTTACGCGCGCCGCTGTCTTGCCGTCTCAAACATCAGGATCGATGCTGCGATGGCGGCATTTAACGACTCCACCTTTCCTGCCATGGGGATCTTTACCCAGGTATCCGCCATGCCGGAAAGCTTTTCTGTCAGACCGTTTCCTTCATTTCCGATCAGGAAGGCCGTATCGCCGGTATAGTCTTCCTGTTCGTAATTATTCTTTCCCGCAAGATGAGCCGCAAATACCCGGATCCCGCGTTTTTTCAGATCGAGAACGGTCTGTTCCAGATCATCCGTGTAGAAAAACGGGACACGGAACACGGATCCCATCGTAGAGCGGATCACCTTCGGGTTGTAGATGTCCACGGTATCGCGGCTCATGATGAGTCCCGTGATTCCCGCTCCTTCCCCGGCTCTCAAGATCGTTCCGAGGTTTCCCGGGTCCTGGAGGTTTTCCAGCACCATCAGGTGAGCGGTACGGTCGCTCTTTAAGAGTTCCTCGATCCCGTAGGAAAACTGTCTGACAAGTGCCAGCACACCCTGGGGCGTCTGCGTGTCGGACATCGCCGCAAACACAGAGTCGCTGACAAGTTCATATTCCGGATACTCCACGAGAATTGCGGCATTCTCTGGGTTTTTCGCGAAAGTTTCGGAAACATAGACACTTTTTACCTGGTCTTTCGGGAGCTCAGCGGCCATTCGCACTCCCTCGACAACGAAAAGTCCCTGTTCGTTTCTCGCTCTCGCCTTCTTTTTTAACTCAATGACCGCTTTTACCTGGTCATTTTTTGTGCTTGTGATCATTTATCTGCCTCCGGGTCAAGCTTTTCCACTTCATCCATCCAGATCCGTCTCGCCGCGTCGCTCGGCATTCTCAGATCTCCCCTCGGGGAGACAGCGACAGATCCCACCTTCGGACCGTCCGGCAGGCAGGAACGTTTGAACTGCTGTGCGAAGAACCGGCGGTAGAAGGTATTTAACCACTTGTAGATCACCTTATCCTCGTAAACTCCCGCGAAAGCGATCTTTGCCAGGCGGTAGATCTTCGCCGGGTGATAGCCGTAACGGAGAATATAGTAAAGGAAGAAGTCATGAAGCTCGTAAGGTCCAACAAGGTCCTCCGTTTTCTGGGAGATCTTTCCGTCCTCCGTCGGCAGAAGCTCCGGGCTTACCGGCGTGTCGAGAACATCGTAGAGGACGTCCGCCAGTGCCTTGTCGCCACAGGTATCCGCGTAGTAGCGGACGAGGTGGCGCACCAGAGTCTTCGGAACAGACGCGTTCACGCCGTACATGGACATGTGGTCGCCGTTGTAGGTCGCCCATCCGAGAGCCAGCTCGGACATATCTCCCGTTCCGATGACCATGCCGTTCGTCTTGTTCGCAAGGTCCATGAGGATCAGGGTACGGTATCTCGCCTGGGAGTTCTCGTAAGTCACGTCGTGGATTGACGGGTCATGTCCGATATCCTCGAAGTGGGTGGAAACTGCTTTTCTGATATTTACTTCTTTTAATGTGGCGCCCAGCTTCTTTGTGAGCGTTACCGCGTTGTTGTAGGTGCGGTCTGTGGTTCCAAAGCACGGCATCGTGACGGAGAGGATATTTTCTCTCGGAATTCCCAACAGATCAAAGGCTCTCGCTGTGACGAGAAGCGCCAGGGTAGAATCAAGTCCGCCGGAGATTCCTACCACCGCACTCTTCGCGCCGGTGTGAGCGAGACGTTTCTTTAAGCCCATGGCCTGGATCGTTAAGATCTCCTCGCAGCGCGCCGTTCTCTCTCTCTCGTTTGATGGAACGAACGGTGCCGGATCGATGTAGCGCTTTAAGGTGAGGTCTGCCGGTTCTAAGGTGAAGTCCATGTAATCATAGTCCTGAGCCTCAACGCCCGGCTGGCAGGTGGTCATTCTTCTTCTCTCATTTTTAAGACGGTAGAGATCGATATCCGCCATGATCATTCCGTTCTTGAAGCGCTCGGATTCCGCAAGGATATTTCCGTTCTCGGCGATCATATCATGTCCGCCGAATACGAGGTCCTGGGTGGACTCTCCCTCTCCAGCGTTGGCGTAGATATACGCGCACACGAGGCGGGCGGACTGGCCCGCGATCAATGTCTCGCGGTATCCGGCCTTTCCTGTTGTCTCATCGCTGGCGGAGCAGTTCGCGATCACGGTAGCTCCGGCTTTCGCGTGGGATACGCTCGGCGGATCCATGGTCCAGACATCCTCACAGAGTTCCGCGGCAACCACGAGTTCCGGGATGTTTGTGCAGCGGAACAGGATCTTGCTTCCAAACGGGATCAGGCGTTCGCCCCACTCTACCACATCCGGCTTCACCGGACCTGGGTTAAAATGGCGGAGCTCGTAGAACTCGGAATAGTTCGGAAGATGTCTCTTCGGAACGAGTCCTAAAAGTTCGCCGCCCTTGATCGCAGCCGCCACATTATAAAGTTTTCCGTCCTTCATCCACGGAAGTCCGATGAAGGTCAGCATATCCATATCTTTTGAAGCGTCCAAGAGCCATAAGAGTTCTTCCTTCGCCTGATCGATCAGCGTGTCCTGTAAAAACAGGTCGCTGCATGTATATCCGGTGAGGCCAAGTTCCGGGAACACCAGGATCTTTACATCCTGGGCCGCCGCTTCCTGCATCATCTTCCAGGTCTGCTCCCGGTTAAATACCGGATCCGCAACCTTTAAATCTGGGGTGGCTGCCGCCACCCGGATAAATCCGTCTTTCATGTCTGTTCTCCTTATGTTATTCTGACTTCCGCGATCCCGGAATCTCCATCCGGATCCAGTCAGTCTGGGGATCTTTGTCTTTATACAACAATTCAGTCATAAACGGGGCTTTCTATTGTTTTGAAAATTTCCGTATGGCTGAATGATTACTTTTTATTATACACTTTTTTTCTGAAAAGGGCTAT